>QHYF01000170.1 GCA_003224075.1 Acidobacteriota bacterium | reverse complement strand
TCACGTGGGTCACGGTCCTGAAACAGAGTCAGGGAAGTCCCACGCGGACGTGTAACGGGCTAACCGGAGACCGACCCACTACCCGGGCTGCACTTCGTCTTTACATTCCGCGTGAATTCCAGCAGAATTCCCCCGGCTCACGTACCCAGCCCGGGCACGACCTGTCCCGAAGTCTAGGTTACTGTCTGGAACGGCGCACACACACATTGTTTGCGGCCCGCGCAACCGAGGAATACAGTTTGCTGTACCCCGGCCGGAAATCTGCGGGGGTGCTGCTGTCCCTTTGGGAGGTCCGATGTGGGGCAATAAGAAGCCGGATACGCCGCAAACAGCGCAACCGGAACGAAAAAATTTACCAACGAATCAGCCGCCGAAGCCCGCTCCGGTGGCTTGGGAGGGAACTACCGCGATGAGTACAGATGCAATGCGTCCATTGGGTGCAACCGCGGACCGCGCCACGGCGCGGCTCGGGGCCAGCCTGCATGTGAAAGGGGAGATCTCCGGCAACGAAGATCTGCTGATCGACGGCTCAGTCGAAGGACTGATCCAGCTTGATGAGCGGAAGCTGATCGTCGGGACTACCGCCAAAGTTACCGCCGATATTATCGCCCGCGAGGTGGTCGTGTTCGGCAACGTGAAGGGCAATCTTCGCGCGAAAGACAGAATCGAAATCAAGAAAGATGGTTCGGTCAACGGTGACCTGACCACCGCCCGCATCATGATCGAAGACGGCGCTTACTTCAAAGGCTCCATCGAGATCGACAAGGGCTCCGAAAAGGAATCCGGCACGAGCGCGTTCGCCCGGGCTTCTTCTGCTCCTGCGGGAGCAGCAGCCTCGAAGACAATCTAACCTTCAACGAGTTTCAGCGTTTTTCTCAAGAGCGTCTCGACCTGGTCGGGACGCTTTTTGTTTCCTCGCTGGTTTTATCCCTCAACTGTTATTTCTTAACTTGACAACTACAACCGCTGTTGTATTGTTCAGCGAGCTTTCCCTCTCAGGATAAGCGCGCCCGCCGGTCTCGGTTGGTTGCAGTTCGGATCACCGGTCGGGGGCGTGGAACGTTCGTGGGGTTGTCTGATGGGACGGTCGCGTCGCAGCGTCCCGGTGGAGGTTCTCGTCCTTCTCGCGTCGGCTTGCGCGAGTTGCGGCGGCTCGTCTTCAGTTACTCAGCCTCCTCCGCCTGTTCCCGATTTTTCTCTGAGCCTGTCCTCAAATTCGATTTCCGTCCCGTGTCTCCATAAATGCAGTCAATGGCTTTGCGAATGCCGTCCAGGTCACGCTTAACGCGCTTCCCGCCGGCGTCAGCTCAAACCCTGCAAGTCCCTTCACGGTTGCTGCCGGCGCGAGCACTGCGGTCGTTTTCAGCGCCGCAGCAAATGCTTCCACGGGAACGTTCACGGTATCCGCACAGGGGACGAGCGGCGCTTTATCTCATTCCGCGAGCTTGGCTCTGACGATTCAAAACGCCATCAGCCCTGCACTTCCTCGCACTGCCTATGTGAGGACGGATTCAACCTCCGCGGCTGACGATCCTTTTGGCGAGCCGCACCATCGCCACATCGCTTTTGATCCCGCAAACAAGCATGTGTTTATCGCGAACCGCGCCATGAATCGCGTCGAAGTTTTCTCCACCTCAGACCAGACCCGCGTTGGACAGATCTCCGTGCCTGGTGCAACGAGCGCCGACCTCTCCGCCGACGGCGCGACCGTCTGGATTGGCACCGCCCTCGAACAGATTGTTGCGCTCGATGCGGCTTCGTTGCGGATCAAAACCGGTACGCGCCCTCAGGTCTAAGCCCCGTTCCTGGCACGATCTTCGACCGTCCCGTTGAGGTCCTTGCCCTTTCGAATGGCAAATCTATGGTCCGCCTGCGCCAGCCCGTTTCTTCGGAAGCGCTGCTGGCACTCTGGGATCCCGCTTCGAATTTGCTGAGCGACTTGACTCCGGCTGCGCCAGCGCTTTTCCAACAGGGCGTCGGCGTTCTGGCACGCACTGGCGATCATTCGAAAGTTCTCGCAGCATCAAACGACTCCAGCGGAGAATTAGCGATTTTTGATTCCGGAGGCAACGTCGTCGCAGGCCCCGTCACACTCGGCAGCGGTTTGATTTCCAGGGTGGCCGCGAACCCCGACGGAACTCGATTTGCCGCGGTTTTCAGCGCAAGCGGGACTACGCAACTTTTGCTTTTGGATGCTTCCCTCAAACAGGCCGGCGTTTATGTCCCCGCGACGGTTCATGGCGTCGCGTTCTCACGCGATGGTAAGCGCTTGTATCTCAGCGAGTCCTCTCTCGGAACCTCTTTCGTTACGCTTCTCGACGGCCAAAGCGTGCAGCTCATCGGCCGTGTCCCTGACGCCGCAATCCAGGGGATCTCCTCGGAAATCGAGGAAAGTGACGAAACTCAGCTTCTCTTCGGCCTTGCCAATCGCGGCGTCAGCTTTGTCGACGCTTCCGCACCCGGAACACTTTCCTTGACGGTTCCGGTCATGGCCCCAGCGCCAAGCCTGCAACCATCGGAGGGCCCAATCGTTGGCGGAACTGCCGTCGTCCTTTCCGGCCAGAGCTTCACATCTCCCATGCAATTGAACTTCGGCACTCAAGCCGCAGCGAACCTCACTCTTTCCGGCTCCACTCAAATCCAGGCTAACTCTCCGCCCAGCACCGTGAACGGCCCCGTCAACGTCACGTCTTTTTTCCAAAACGGCTGGATTGCGATCGCTGCTAATGCCTTTAGCTACGGCCCGCAAGTTCTGCAGGTTCTCCCAAACACCGCCGCGATTACGGGCGGCGCTCAAGTGCAAATCTTCGGCTACGGTTTCGGCAGCGATCCAGCAAAGCTTACCGTAAAGATCGGCGGCGCAAGCGCGACGGTGCAAAATGTGGAGGCTGTCACCAGCATCACCTCGTCTCTCGGTCTTGACGCCAGTTTCCCGTTTCCGCTCGAGCGCATTACTTTGCAAACGCCACCCGGCACCTTGGGGAAAGCAGACGTTGCCATCTCAGCCCCCGCGGGCTCGACAGTTTCCGCCAAGTCATTCCAGTACTTGCAGAATGTTCAATCCTATTCGAAGCCTGGTTTCTACAAGTTCCTGCTCTACGATCAGAAACGCCAGCGCATCTATTTATCGAACATCGACCACGTCGATGTTTTCGATTTGCAACAGAATCTATTTCTCGCCCCCATTCAGCCTCCCGGCGGTCCGCCTCCGAATGCCGCTTTGCGCGGTCTGGCCTTGACGCCCGACGGCTCGCAGCTCATCGTCACTGATTTCGGCGCACAAAATGTTTATCTCCTCGATCCGGTCCAGGGGACCGGCACTATAGTTCCCGTCGGCGGTGTCGCTGGCTTCACGAATTCCGGCCCGGCGCGGGTCGCCGCCACCAGCACGCAAACGGTCTTCGTCGGTCTCAGCGGCGAAAGCGGATCTTCCGGCGCGTGCTCCACTTGCCTAGGTCAATTGAATCTGATGGGGAGCCCCCCGACGTTCCAGCCTGCTCCTCAGCCGCCAGTTACCAGCCTCACTGGCGCTCCGCTCCTTCAAGGAAACGCCACGGGCGATCATGTTTTTCTTGCGTTTGGTTCCGCGCCAGGGGGCCCCGTCGCCGTGTGGAGCGCAAACATGCCGAATCAGTTCGTCACTTCCGCTGCGAACGCTTCGAGTAATGATTTGGGAGCTGCCGCGGACGGCAGTTTGTTTGTCCTTCAGGCAAACGGCACAACCGAAGTCCGCGCCGCCGATCTGTCACTCACTTCCATTCCCGCCTCCGCCGAGATCGCCCAAATTCCCGGGCGGGTGTCCGTGCCAGGCGTCACTGCGCATCCCTCCGGCGCATTGATCTACCAACCCTTCCTTACGGGCGCTCCTGGGAGTCCGGGGGTGCGAGGCGGCGTCGATACTTTCGACGCGCATTCCGGCGCGCTTCGCCTGCGTATTTTTCTCCCTCAGCAGTTCATGACGGACGTCGACGGCCTTCATGGCAGCTTCCTCGCCACTGACGAAAATGGCCTGCGACTCTTCGCCATCACTTCTTCCGATGGCACACCACAAAACGCCGCGTTGACTGTCGTTCAACTCGCCGTTGTTCCTCTGGGAATCGGCACTGTTTCACCCGCTACGGTTGCCGCGGCCGGCGGTGCAATTCTCACCATCCGAGGCAGCGGCTTCCAGAGCGGCGCTACAGTCGCCATCAACGGTAAGACCGCGAGCGTGACTTTCAAGGACGCCAGCACACTTTCCGTAGTAGTTCCCAGCCTTACTCCGGGCTCTCAGCAGATCACCATCAGAAATCCCGACGGCGAAAGCGTTTCGCTGGATGCTTCATTCACGGCGAATTGAGCTCGTCTCCGCGCCCTCCGCTCTATATTTCCGCGGAACTACGCGCGCAAATAGTCCGGCTTCCATTTCTTGATGAGCTGCTTGATCGCCTTGCGCTCCGTCAGTTTTTCGTCAAGCACCTTACGCATCAGGGCGGGCAGTTCCTCATCAGTCGCGAACCGCAGCGAAACGAACTGGTTCACACTTAGTTCGTCGCTGCGCCAGCACAATTCTTCGGGCAGCACCCGCTCATATCGCAACTGCTCTTCGAGACGGATCAGGCGATCCTGCACGCGCAGGGCAAAGAGACGTCCGTAGACCACTCCAAAGAACAATGCGGCAGCCATCAAGACTGATTCGAGACCGTCCATCGAAAACCCCGCAACCTTCCAGCGGTATATCGACCACCCAAAATTAATGATCAGCATCGGCAACGCGAAAAAATGGAACAATGGAACATTCCTTCCGTGATTCGCATAATTCTGCTCGGCCATTGCTTCTCCTCCGGTGCGGCGCTTGATTCTAACAAACTGTTTCTTCTTTCCGGGCCTTCTGGGCCTTCCTACTTCGCGATCTCATTCTTGAAGACAGAGCCATCATGCATCACAAACCGCACGTGCTCGAGTTCGCCCACATCCTTCAGCGGATCTCCCGACACCGCGATGACTTCCGCGTACGCGCCGGCAGCGATCACCCCGATCTCTCCCTTCATGTCCAGCATCTCCGCCGCGCGCGAGGTCGCCGATTGAATCGCGTCCATCGGCGCCATCCCCAGACCCACCATCCGCGCGAACTCCTGCGCGATCGGTTCGCTCCACGGAATTCCTCCCATGTCCGTGCCGTAAACAATCTTCAAATGCGCCTTCAGAGCTTTCTTGAACGTGATTTCGTGCACTGCCGCCCGCGCGCGATCGCGCTTTCCGGCGGGCGTGTCCGCAGACGCCCAATCACCATAGTACGGCGCGAGCGTCGGGCAATACCACGTTCCCTGCCGCGCCATCTGCGCGATCTGCGCGTCCGTCATTTCCAGCCCGTGCTCGATGGAATCGCATCCGCCATCGAGCGCGCGCTGCATTCCAATCCCGTTGTAGGCGTGGCACGCGACTTTTTTCTGCCAGCCATGCGTCTCGTCCACAATGGCCTTCAACTCTTCCACTGTCAGCGTCGGCTGCGACACCAGGTTTCCCTGCTTGTCCACCCAAGACCGGTGCGTCATGTACACCTTGATCCAGTCCGCGCCGTGCTCCAGTTGCTGGCGCGCCGCCTTGCGCGCCTCGACGGGACCATCCACAATCTGCGCGCCCTTGGGCATCTCCAGTTCCGGCGCATAGCCTTCCAGGTTGTACCCGCCGGTCGTTGAAATCGCCCGCGTCGCGCCAAAAATTCTCGGGCCCGGAATCGTTCCCTCTTCGATCGCCTGCTTGATTTCGACGTCGCCGTATCCCGCGCCCTCGGTCTCCACGTCCCGCAGCGTGGTAAACCCCTGCTCCAGGGCGCGCCGGGCCGCGGCGGTGGCCCGCGCGGCGCGCAGCGCGATTCCGGCCTTCAAAATATTCGCGTCGTAGCCGCCCTTCTTAGGATCCTCTCCCCACAAGAAGATGTGCGTATGCGAATCGATCAGCCCCGGCAGCACCGTAGCGCTCGAAAGATCAATCACCTTCGCACCGGCTGGAATCTCTTCCGCAGCGCCCGCCACTTTCTCGATACGTTCGCCGCGCACAAAGATCAGTTGGTTTCTGCGCGGCGATTCACTCACGCCGTCAATCAACGTTCCCGCACGAATGACCGTGAGCGGCGCAGGCGCCGGCGGCGCGGACTGACCCCGCGCAGCAACACAGCAACCCGTCAGGGCGAGTGTGAAACAGGCAAAAGGATGACGCATGGTGGGCTCCTCAACAGCGCCCGGTAGCTTGCCGCAAAGAGACATGCGATTGCAACAATTCCGCACAGAGCCAACACCTGTAAAGACCGCGGAGCCTGTTGGTCATGACGGTCTCTTCTTGGGGTCGGGCTCCGGGATGGAGGGGTCCCAAGTGTTGACGAGATTGGGAACGGAATCTGAGCCTGAGTGCGAGCCGGGTTCAGGGTCCGCCTGTGAGTCTGAATCGTGGCCGGCCTCTTCGTCCGTGGCGGAGCCAGTCAAAGGTTGAGAGGGAGGTTGGGCCGGAGGCTTGGTGGGGTCGGTGATTCCCGCTTCGTTGTCGGCGTCGATGGCGGGGAGAGTGCGCAGCAGCAAGCTGTTGATATAGGCGAGAACGGCGGCACGCCGAGGGGAAATGCGGTTCCCAGCCAGGAGCCGGTAGAGCGCGCCCAGGGAA
>QHYF01000169.1 GCA_003224075.1 Acidobacteriota bacterium | reverse complement strand
GCGGCTTCCTCTTCGCGGCCCAACCTGAGGTCCGCCACGCCCATGTGGTAGTAGGCTTCGTAATAGTCCGGGAATGTGGCGGTAGCGCGCACGAACTGCGACCGGCTGCCGACCGCATCATTCTTTGCCAGACGCGCCAATCCCTTCTCGAATGCATTGCGCGCCTTCCCCGGTATTCTCAATTCCCGCACAGAAACCGTGTAAGCTGTCTGCCGCACAGGCGAAGGATTGCTCGCCCTGAGATGAAGCTCCAAAGGCGGTGAAGGTCCACGAAGAAGGTGAAGAGTCACCCGAGTTGGCTCGTAGCCTGATTCTTCCACGACGATCTCGTACATCCCAGGATCGTGCCCCCGCACCTGAAAGCGCCCATTCCAGTCGGTCAGAACGCTGGCGAAGGGTCCTCCGGGAAGCGACCGGATGTTCACGATGATGCTGTCGATAGGGCGGTTAGCTCCCTCCAGAAAACGGCCTGTCTGTCGAAACCGGCAATTTGCGCGCGGACAATCGGCGTACAAACCAGCAGGCCAAGCAACAGCCAAGGCAGACCGCCTTGCTTCGTCCATCGCAGCACTCTGTAGAGTCTGTCTGCTATCGGGAACGGAGCATCGTGCCGCTGCTGGCAAGAGGGGTGCCCGCGAAGGATTTGCCGGGTCACTGGGGCGATGATCTGCGGCTGTTTGTGCAGCTTGTTTCGCTCTGCTTGCCGCAGCTTCCGCTGCCAGAGAAGATTGCAATGCTCAAGAGGTCGCACCACGACAGTACTCAAATCTCGGTCGGTTTAGAGCTGCGATGGAGGGGTGGCCAATCGTTCGGCGTTGGCGGGGGCTACAGCGCGGGCCGTTCGTCCTGGATTCGTGGCCCTTCTCGTCCGGTCTCGAACTATACGCGCTGTGCGAGGCCTTTCAATCCAGTGAAGACAGCATTTGTTGTGTCGGAAGAATTTGGATTCCATGGTCAGGTAAAGCCCTGAGACGATGAAGCCGACTCAGGATTCCCCCGAAATCCACAGGTGATTGCCAATCAACAGGAGATCCCCATGAACGTGGCCGAAGGGCTTAGGATCCACAGAAGGGGTTCTGCGGAGTCGGCCTTGTAAACACGCAATCGCACGACGGTCGTCCGGTAGCTTAAACGCACATCTCGTCATTCACTCCTGGATTCTAGGAAATGAATGTGGGCGGCCGCTTCGCAGTTCGTGGAGTTTTTCCAACCCACAACCCAACCCACAAGAACCTGCGTCTTATATGACTTCCGCGTAGTTTGGCAGTCCCAGCGGTCTTGTAAGTTGTTGTAAAACCTAACCACGCTACGCTGATAAGGGCGAGGTCGGTGGTTCAAGTCCACCCAGGCCCACCATTGGCTCTCTATGGCGTTTCATACCTACGTCATGAAAAGTCAATCCACGGGCCTACATCGAGTCATTGGCTGGAGCGTCCCGATAAGATCGGGAAGGTCGGTGGTTCAAGTCCAGCCAGGCCCACCATTCAAAATCATCAATAAATACGCGGCGATTCACGATTCCCCCCTCATAGGGGGAATCGTCATCAAAAACCATTTTGCCAAAAATTTGCCGCATCTTCGCGTAGGCCGAGCCGGCCACTATCGGGGAGTTCCGACGCGGCGCAACCCGTATGAAGATGCTGCGGGACCCTGGGCCGCCGAAATGCCTCGACAGCAAGAACAATAGACTAGAGCGGCTTGGCAACCAGGGGATTGCGCGGATTCCTATTTTGTCGGCAGAATTCTGCCGCAGTTTTGACAAAGTAGAACCCGTGCTTCAGAAGCAGGTATGCTCGTGGGACACTCGGCTTTGTTGGCTGAGGCGGACCTAGAGTGCATCGAATCCTTGACTCGTGCGTCTAATGTCCCTAGAGTCAGAGCAGTATGAATTGCAAGAGACTATTCCTGGTGCTGGCAGCAGGCGCTTTGTTGTTCCTGCAATTCGCAGACTGCATGTCTGCCATGACGCCGGACCAGGAGAGCATGAAATGCTGTGGCTCCATGCCTTGCACGCCCGCAAATCAAAGCCACGATTGCTGTAAGGCGATGGTTTCCGGGCAAAGCCCGAATATGCTTCCGACGGCGCGCGTCTCACTGAATGCGCCTGCTATTACGCTCGTTGAACCCTTCGCATCGGTTGAGGCGGTCCGATTGGTTTGGTTGCAACGTGTTGGCGTCGAAGCTCCGCAACATTCCCCTCCAGAGCTTTATACACTTCACGCCTCCCTTCTGATTTAGACCTATCTATTGGCGTGCGTCCTGCACACTCCATTTGTGTCCCTAATTAGGCTCTGTGCTGCTGAGTTCGTATTCACAGCGCGGACCACACTTCCACACTCTCGATCACCGGAATTCTCAGGCCTTCTCAGGAGGCAAATAAAATGTCGGCATTACGCGGCGAAAAACCGCAAAATGAATTCTTTGTAGTCCGCATTCTCTGCCTTACGGTACTTCTCAGTTCTTTCGCGCAAGCACCGAGAACCTTCGGCCAAGAACAAACCGGCGGCTCGGTTCAAGTTGCCTTGCCGCCGCAGCAACATCCGCATTCCGAAGCTGTCGCTCCGCTACAGGATTTGTTAAGCGAGGCGGAGCAGAACAATCCGCAGATTCAGGCCGCGCGCCAAGGCTGGCAGTCCGCGAAGCAAATTCCTTCACAAGTCTCGACGCTTCCCGATCCACAATTCAATCTACAGCAGGTCAATGTCGGAAGCCCGAGACCTTTCGCTGGATATACAAACAGCGACTTCGCCTATATTGGCCTCGGCGTCTCTCAGGACTTTCCCTATCCAGGAAAACTGCGGCTTAAAGGCGAGATAGCGAAGCGAGAGGCTGACCTTGTGCAGCAGCAATACGAGTCCGTACGCCGCTCGATCCTCGCCGAAGTCAAATCAGCATATTTCCAGCTTGCCTATCTCGCGAAGACTCTCGGAATCCTTGAAAGCGACGGACAGCTACTCCAGCAAGTCGAGAAAGCAGCGGACGGACGCTACCGCTCGGGCATGGGGACGCAGCAGGATTTGCTCCAAGCGCAGCTGCAACAGACGAAGCTGCTTCGCGAAATTGCCATGCACCACCTGGAAGTGGGCAAGCGCCAAGCCCAATTGAAGCAGCTCCTCAACCGTGCTCAGGATTCGCCGGACATCGAGCCGACGGGTCTAGTCGAAACGCCACTCGTTCAGACCTATGCCGATCTTCTGGCCGCGGCGCAAGTCCAGAATCCGGAGCTCGCGAGCGCACAGAAGATGATCGAAAAACAGTCTCTTCAGGTCAACCTCGCGCGCAAGGATTTTTACCCGGACTTCAACGTGCAGTACATGTGGCAACGCACCGACCCGACTCAGTTCCGCGCGTACTACATGCTGAGCTTCGGTGTGCGCGTGCCCATCTACCGCGGACGCAAGCAACGCCCCGAACTTGCGCAAGCGGAAGCAGAGCAGTCCCGCGCCCGCAGCGAACTCCAGGCCCAGTCCCAACAAGTTGCATCGGAACTGCGCGCGCAGTACGTCATCGCGCAGCAAACCTCCGAGGTTCTCAAGATTCACCGCGAAGGGCTGGCTCCCCAGGCACGGGCGGAGTTTCAGGCCGGCCTCGCAACGTACCAATCGAACAAGCAGGATTTCCAAGCGCTGCTAACGGCCTTTCTCGACGTGCTGCACCTCGACGAGGAGTACTGGCAGAACGTGGCGGAGTACGAGACGGCCATCGCCCGGCTCGAACAGATCACGGGATTGTCACTGCGCTAAGAGAGGAAGAAACATGCGGAACTATCGAAATGCGTTCGCCTTGGCACTTGTGGGCAATATCGCGCTCATCGGAATTCTCAGCGGTCTGTGGTGGCGCTCCGCGCAGCACAAGAAAACGGAAGCGGCCATGCAACCCGGTTCCGACGAAATGACTAAGAGCACGCCGAACGGTTGGGAAAGCGCGGCCATGGCGCCTCACGAGGCTGCCCTCGTACCTGTTCAACTTTCGCCGGAACGAATGCAGAGCATCGGCGTTCGCATGGGCCGCGTTGAGAGCAAAGTCGTGGGCGATGAAATTCGTGTCACTGGAAACGTCGCGGTCGATGAAACACGACTCTCCTATGTGCAGGTGCGATATTCCGGATACATCCAGAAGGTCTTTGCCGACGCCACGTATCAGTATCTCCGCAAGGATCAGCCGCTCTTCACCATCTATAGCCCGGAACTCGCGGCGACGGAGCGCGAGTACCTGGTAGCGAAACAAAATCAGCAGCGCGTGGCCGGAAGCACTGTTCCACGCGTAAGCGAAGGTGCAGCGTCCCTTTTGGAAGCAGCGGCCGAACGGCTCAGGCAGTGGGGAGTGCCACAGAAAGAGATCGCAAGACTCGAATCCACAGGCCAGGTGCAGCAGGAACTCACGGTCGAATCGCCGGTCTCCGGCTACATCACCGAACGCAACGCCTTGCCCAATCTAACCGTTCAGCCGGAGACGCGCCTCTATTCCGTCGCCGATCTCTCGACGGTTTGGGTCTTGGCCGATGTGTTTCAAACAGACATGAGAAGAATCAAGACCGGCGACCGCGCGACGCTCACCGTGGACACCTATCCGGGACGCACCTTCGAAGGCCGCGTAAATTTCATCTACCCGCAGGTCGACATGATGACGCGCACCACGCGCGTGCGGCTCGTATTCCCGAATCCCGGTCTGAAACTTATACCGGGCATGTTTGTAAACGCCACGCTCAAGGTCAGCGCAGGAAAGCATCTGGTGATTCCTGCAACAGGCGTCTTGCAGTCGGGCACGCGCCAAGTTGTTTTCGTGAATCGGGGCGACGGATACCTCGAACCGCGTGAGGTGGAGCTTGGCGCTCGCGCCGGAGACGATTTCATTGTCACGAAAGGCCTCAAGGAAGGCGAGCAAATCGTCACGTCCGCGAATTTTCTGATCGATTCGGAAAGCCAGCTCCAGGCGGCTCTCGGTTCTTTCGTTCCGCCGCCACCTGGCGTTGGCGGTGCGGGAGCAATGAATGCACCCCAAACAAATATTGAGCTTTCAACCGATCCGTCTCCTCCGCACAAGGGCACTAACACTTTCCGCGTGAAACTCATGGACGCGAACGGAGGAGCGATCGCGGGCGCTGAAGTGTCTGTCACATTCTCAATGCCCGCGATGCCGGCGATGGGCATGGCCGCCATGCGGACGCAGGTTCCTCTCGCAGAAAAAGGCAGCGGGCTCTATGAGGGTGCCGGCCAGATGGAAAGCGGGGGAACTTGGCAGGTCACGATCTTAGCGAAAAAGAACGGGCAAACCATTGCCAGCAAACAACTGAGCGTGAACGCAACGGGAGGAATGTAGCGTGATCGGGCGATGGATCGACTGGTGCGCGCGCAATCGCTTCCTGGTGTTTACGGGAACGCTCCTTCTTGTGCTCGCGGGAATCTGGTCGCTGCGCCGCATTCCACTGGACGCGTTACCGGACATTTCCGACGTGCAAGTCATCATTCACACTTCGTGGACCGGCCAACCGCCGAGCCTCATCGAGGACCAAGTCACCTATCCCATCGTCACTAAACTACTTGCCGCTCCGCACGTCAAAGCCGTGCGCGCGCAGACCATGTTTGGCGATTCCTACGTCTTCGTCGTCTTCGAAGACGGAACCGATTTGTATTGGGCGCGCTCGCGGGTTCTCGAATATATGCAGCAAATCGAGGGAGGGCTCCCGGCGAACGTCCATCCGGTGATTGGACCGGACGCCACAGGTGCGGGCTGGGTCTACGAGTACGTCCTTGTGGACCGCAGCCACCAGCGCAGTCTTGCCGACTTGCGCAGCATTCAGGATTGGTACCTCCGCTATCAGTTCGAAACCGTTCCGGGAGTAGCGGAAGTGGCGACGATCGGCGGATTTG
>QHYF01000159.1 GCA_003224075.1 Acidobacteriota bacterium | reverse complement strand
TTTCCACGCTGGAATACGTTTGGTACATCACTTCCACGGAATCTTTCTGAAAGGTGACAAAGCCGAGCTTGTTGCCTTCGGGAACCTCGATGGTTTTCGTGAAGCCGAGGCGGTCGACCCAGAACGGCACGATGGGTTCGATCTCCTGGGAGCAGGACCGGGGTAATGCGCTTGACGTTCATGGGCTTTTTCTCCTGAATTGGATTGGCGTGCGTGGAAGCAAAACCGAGAGATTCGCCGTTGCCGCCGTCGCCCTTGCCTTCTCAGCATGGGGAATTCATTCCTTGACAAAGCAAGTAGTCTAAATTAGACTAGCTACGATAAAAAGCGGAGAGATCAAAGTCAAGGAGAATTTTTATGACCAAGGGCACCCGTCACCTTGCAGACCTCATCTCCATCGGGCCGGCCATGCTGCAGGACTTCGAGCTGCTGGGGATTCGCAGCGTGGCGCAACTGGCGCGGCAGAATCCGCAGCGAATGTACGCGCGGCTGAACCGCCTCAGCGGCCAGCGGCAGGATCCTTGCGTGCTGGACGTGTTTTGCGCGGCGGTGGCGCAAGCGCGGAATCCGCGGCTGCCTGCCGAGAAATGCCAATGGTGGTATTGGAGCAAGAGAAGGAAGCAAGGAAGTAAGGAAGTAAAAAGGTAAGGAAAAGAAGGAGGAATGAGAAAAGATAACGCAGAGACGCTGAGGACGCAGAGATACGCGGAGAAACCGAGGAGGCACTTGCGCACGATCAGGAGACTGGCGCTGACGACGCCTGACCTGGTGCTGCTGAGTTTGCTGGCGGAGCGGCCGATGCACGGTTATCAGGCGAATCTCGAACTGGAGCGACGTGAGATCCGGGATTGGGCGGGAATTTCGCGGCCGCAGGTCTACTACTCGCTGGAAAAACTTGCGCGCGCGGGGCTGATTCGCGCCTCGGAAACAGACGAGCCTGCGGCCGGGCCGGAGCGCAGCGCCTACCAGACGACCGCGAAAGGACGCGCCGCCCTGGCGGACGCGCTCGAACGGAAAGAGTGGACCACGCAGCGGGAGCGGCCGCCGTTTCTGACCTGGATTGCGCTTTCGTGGCAGGCGCGGGCGGGAGTTTTTCAAAGCCAGCTTGAATGGCGGCGCAAATTTCTGGAAAAGGAGCTTCTGCGCGAGAAAGAAAGCCTGCGCTCCATTCTCGAAGAAGTCGGCCATCCACACCACGAGGCCGTGTGGATGGTCAGCCTGATGATCGAGCAGTTCCAGGTGGAGTTGCGCTGGCTGAAAAAGCTCCAGCGAGAGCTGAAGCACCGCGCGCCCGCAAACCGGCCGGACTACGCGCAGTGTTGATCGGCTGGGGGCGACAAAATGCCGGCCTGCCGAACCGCTGGGACAGGTGAAGGCCGGAGCTAGACAAGCCTTTTGCGCGAATCGGAAGGTGGGACGTATCAACAAGCCCATGCTACGCCGTGCCAGAGGCAAACCGCTTTCGATGCCTGAATTGGCTTGATTGATTCGGCATCTTTGGGGCATACAAGCTGGCGTAAACCTTCGCAAAGGGCTATTGTAAATTGAAGCCCACAAGCCCTTCCTATCCGAATCGGAGGACTCATGTTTTCACGTCTTTTGCGGTACGGCATCGCTGGCGTCCTTGCGGCGGCACTCTTTTCGTGCCCCGCGTTCCCACAGGGGAACAGCGAGGGACATGGCAAAGGCAAAGGAAAAGGTCACAACAAACACGAAGAAGGCGATGACCAAGGCCAATCCGTAAAATTTGGCTTCGGCGTCCACGAGCGGGAAGTCATTACGCGCTACTATTCGAATCGCGGGTCAAACCTTCCGCCGGGACTCGCGAAACGCGGGGGAAATCTGCCGCCGGGCCTCGAGAAACAACTCGAACGGAACGGCACACTCCCTCCGGGACTGCAGAAGCGGGTTCAGCCATGCCCCGTGGAACTCGAACGGGAATTGCCGCCGCTTCCGGCGGAATACCGGCGCGGCGTGATTGGCGCGCACCTGGTCATCTTCAATCGAAATACGAATGTGATCGTGGACGTGATCAAGGATGTGGCGCACTAGCCTTGCCGGATTCACCGCGTTCCAATTGGGGGTAAGCGCTCGCGTTTATTTCGCCGGCATGAACTCCGCTTTTGTTGGCGCGGTCCAGAGAACGTCGCCTTTGTCATCGAAGAACTGAAGCGCCGCCTGACCTGCGACAGGCTTGTAGGGAATGAAGTACGTACCATTCGGTTGCTTCACTGCCAGGGCCCGCCCGAGGCTAAGCCGGGCATACACGTGACCATCCGTGTCCTTCAGGATGAATTCCTGCGCCTCGACGGTGCCGGCGCGCACGACCGGCGGCTCGATGCGATCGGCTGGTTTCGCTGCCATCAGCACAAGCGAAACGCCGGAGAGGGCGAAGAAAACGCCCGCGAGCTTCCAGCGGCGGTTCTGTGCTTCGAGCTTTTCGACGCGCGCCGCCAAGAGATGCAGTTCCGATTGGGTGAAGTCCATGGTCCACCTCCTTACGATTGGCCGGGGAAAATCCTCACAAAATTGGACGTTCGAGCGATTCGACGGGTGAGCATAAGGGTTCCCGTTCGCAGCCGCGGCAAAGAATTGGGTCCCCTTGCCGCCTAACGGTATCTTACTGCATCTGGAGAGCGCCAGAGTAGGAGACGCGGGCCTTGCCGGATTCGCCGCGTTCGATGCGGCCGATGCGGAAGAATTTTTCGCGGCGCTTCTTGAGGTCCGCTTCAACCGACTTCACGTTTTTCGGCGGGACGACGAGAATCATTCCGACGCCCAGATTGAAGGATTGCAGCAATTCATCGGTATCGATCGTTCCAAGTCTGGCCAGATACTTGAAGATCGCCGGCACGGGCCAAGCAGCGAGATCAATCTCCGCCTTGACGCCGCTGGGCAGCACGCGCGGCAAATTTCCGGGAATGCCTCCGCCGGTGATGTGGGCGAGGGCGGAAACCCAGCCGCGCGCGATGATGTTTTTCAAAGGCGGGCCGTAGCACAGATGCGGCTTCAGCAGTTCCGCGCCGATTTTGTTGCCCACTTCGGCGACGTAGGTATCGGGCTTGAGATTGGCAACTTCAAAGATCAGTTTGCGCGCCAAGGAATAGCCATTGGTATGGAGCCCTGCGGAGGGCAAGGCGATCAGAGCGTCCCCAGGGCTGACGTTTTTTCCCGGCAGGAGTTTCTTGCGTTCGACGACGCCGACGATGAAGCCGGCGAGATCGTATTCGCCAGGCGGATAGAATCCCGGCATCTCCGCGGTCTCGCCGCCGATCAGGGCGCAGCCCGCTTTGCGGCATGAGCGGCTCATGCCTTCGACGAGCTGCTCGACAACTTGCGGCTCGAGCTTGCCCATGGCGAGATAATCCAGGAAAAACAACGGTTCCGCGCCCTGCACCAGAATATCGTTGATGCAGTGATTGACGAGGTCGCCGCCAACGGTGGAGTGCACGCCCATGGCCATGGCGACCTTGAGTTTTGTGCCCACGCCGTCGGCGCTGGAGACCAGCACGGGCTCCTTCCATTTTTTGCGGTCCAGCGCGAAGAGGGCGCCGAAACTGCCGATGCCGCCGAGCACGCAGGGAGTGAAGGTGCGGCTGGCATGGTGGCGGATTCTCTGCTTGGCGTCGTCCGCGGCGGCGATACTCACTCCGGCATCGGCATATTTCATGGTTGGCGTGACCCGTGTTCCGCGAATGCGCGACGCTACGGACGATCGTGGCGTTATTGGGGCGCGTTTGGAACAAGATGCCGGTCTTCCCGGCAAAAACGCAAGAGACCGGCGGTACAAAGTCAAAGCAAGATTCGTTTGTCAAAAACCGGGAATTGCCGCAGGGGGTGGCGGCGCTTCCTGGCTGCAGAGTAAGTTTAGCAGGAACGTTCAGAACGTGCGGAAGATTCGCTTCCAGCGCACAACACCGGGATGGATGATGGCATTCGCGTAGGCGAAGAAGCGCTCGCGAATTTGCCCCGGCTCCCAGGCTTCCGGCGAAACATTAAGCGACATATAAATCATGACGGGCGTACCGATAATGTCATTGCGGGGAACGCATCCCCAGAAGCGACTGTCGTAGGAATTTGCGCGGTTGTCGCCCATGACGAAATAACAATTCGCCGGAACCTTGTAAGGCATGCGCATCTCGTAGGGTTCGCTGGGCCCGCTGGTGTATTTCTCGATGAGCTTCTGGCCGTTGACCCAGACGCCGCCATCGTGAATCTCGACGGTGTCGCCGGGCAACCCGATCACGCGCTTCACATAGTCGGGGGTATCCGGCGCGAAAGGCGGCTTGAAGATGATGACTTGCTGGCGCTTGGGATTGCGCCACAGAGGCACATGCCAGTTGGTGAAGGGCACGCCCGCGTCGTAGCCGACGCGGCTCATGATGAGGTGGTCGCCGATCAGCAAGGTGTTTTCCATTGAGCCGGACGGAATGACACGCGCCTGGCCGATGGTGCCGTTGATCAGGAGGAAGGCAAGGCCGACCCAGAACCAGGCGATGATCTCGCGTTGAATCTTCGTTTTCACCGGCACGTTTGCTTCTTCTTTTTTCTTCTTATTGTCAGCCTTCACGTTCCACCACCACCGGCCGCTCTGCGGGCACGGTTTCACTGCCGTTACTACTTTTCGGTTCACCGGATTTTCCGTTGGGCGCGCTTTCGCGCACTTCCAACTGAACCAAATCCGTCGGATACATGCCCGTATAACAAGACGTACAGAACTTGCCTTCCGTATCACCGACCGCTTGCCGCAGGGAGGGAAGCGAAAGATAGCCCAGCGAATCGGCGCCAAGGAATCTGCAGATTTCTTCGGGCGAATTTGATGAGGCGATCAACTCTTCGCGCGTGGGCGTGTCCACGCCGTAGTAGCAGGGGGAAATCGTCGGCGGGCAACTGATGCGCACGTGGACTTCTTTTGCGCCGACTTCGCGGACCATGCGGACGATCTTGCGGCTGGTCGTGCCGCGAACGATGGAATCGTCGACGAGCACCACGCGCTTGCCTTCGATCAGGCCG
>QHYF01000158.1 GCA_003224075.1 Acidobacteriota bacterium | reverse complement strand
CGCAAGACTTGCCGCCTCCAAACGCAGCCGGAGTCTTTCGTTCCTCGATCTCTGCGCGGAATCAGCGGTTCCGTGTAAACACGGAAATTTTAGCAAATGCCGACAGTTTTACATACTGCCCTTAGCGTTTCATCATATAAAACGCCTCGGAAAGAGCAAAAGAGAGAATTCTGAGCGCCTCGGGCTCCCAATTCGCTTTTGTTTTTTTTGCGCTGTGAAACGCTTCCGGTTCTACGAGGATTCTGAAGCTCAATTATTTTTTCCTTTGGGCCGCTCCTTCCTCCTCCCTGCATTCTTGAGCGGCCTGAAGTCCTGCTGCGAACTCATGCAGTCAACCCGGCACACGTGTGCACCGGGCACTCTTATTTTTTGATAGAGTGGCTTATGTGCTGGCGATACCGGGGAGTAGGTCAACCCGCAAACTGAAAGAATTACGGGACACGCCTTGATGCGGCCCTAGCGTCCGTTTCCGGAGATCCGCTGCCGACAGATCCCGGGTGCGAGCATGTATCCCTATGCGGCGTGCGGTATTTGGAGTAGGTAAATGGATATCCACCAGCTCGAACTCTTCCTTGCCGTCATGGACTCTCCCAGTATGACCCGCGCCGCGGAGAAGATTCACCTGTCTCCCGGTGCGGTCAGTCTGCAGTTGCATAACCTTGCCGGAGAGCTTCACACGGAACTCTTCGTGCGCCGCGGCAAACGCTTGATTCCCACGCCGGCCGCGTTGCGCCTTGCCGAGCGTGCAAAAGAAGTGGTCAAGCTGATGGGCCATATCCAGCAGGAGTTTGAAAATGACTTATCAAAGGATGTGCGCCCATTCCATCTTGCGACCGGTGTTACCACGCTCATCTACCAGCTTGGCCGCCCTCTCAGACAACTGCGAAAGCGCTACCCCAATGCGGAGATCAGAGTCACAGTTGGCGTAACCGAAGAGATGATTGCCGGCCTCCTCGATCGCCGGTTCGACTTGGCGCTCATTTCTCTCCCCGTTGCGGAAAACAACCTGGATCTCATCCCGCTCTTCGATGAAGAGCTTCTCATCGTCCGCCCCTCGGCAAAAAAAGTGGGCAGCGGACACGTCAGTTCTTTGCGCCCTTCCGAACTGAACAACGCTCCCTTCCTGCTCTACCCCAGGCGCAGCAACATACGGCAGATTATCGACCGCTTTTTCAAGGAAATTGGTGTTGCGCCTCATGTGGTGATGGAGGCGGATGACACGGAAGCGATCAAGCGTCTCGTGGAATCGGGTTTCGGTCACTCGGTCCTTCCGGAACACGCTTTGCGGGGCCGTTCGCACTTCTTTCAAAAGTTCCGAGTCGAAGGACATCGTTTGACGAGAAGCCTGGCACTCGCAATGGCTCGCACCGATTGTCCGCGCAAGCTGACAGAATCCGTCGCCAACTTTCTTCGCGCCGCCTTGGTCGAGGGTTGATGTCGCCGATGGCGTGGAAAAGGCCGCGAACTTTCACCCGATCCGCCGGCCGGTCCAATTCTCAAAATTCGACCGGAAGAGACGGTTCACGTCCCGCTGAATATCTCCGCGGCTGATTCCGCCTCCATCGTTGTGAATCCGCCTGTAGGCGTTCGTAAGGATCGGCGCGAGCGTCAGGCGCGTGTTCCGCCACTTGTAGATGACCTGTTCGAGAACGCGCGCATCGGAATGCTGTGGGATAAAACTGGTACCGAGCAATTCAATCCGCTCTCGCGTGATTTCCTCCACAATCGAAGGATTGTTCATGAACCACCAGCATCCGAAGGGCATCAGATTGCTGAATTTCCGCGCATACACGCAAAGCTCGTGCTGATTTTCGCGGCTCAGCACGCTCACCAAAAAACGATTTTCCGGAAAAGCGCAGCAAAGATTCTCCACCGCGTGAAGATCCGCTTTGCCGACCGCGTCACCGGCAAGTCGGAGTCTGGGATTGACCTGGCGGCGAACCCCAATCATCAGTGACATGGGCAACCCGAATTCGCGGCAAGACGGCAGGACCGCCTCCGCCAGCATCTTGCTCGTAATACTCTCGTCCGGGAATTGGAATTCGTCCGTCAGTGAGACCGCCATATACAGCGGCCGCATGCGCTCATACCAGCCCGAGAGGAATCTGCGAACTTCCGCCGCCGACTTCCCCGTCGCTTTCTCCTCAACGGCGTAACCCTGACTCGCCAATTGCTGCCAGTGTCGCGGCCAACCCCAAAGAATCCGGTCCAGGCGCAGCGCCGCGTGAAATTTCGCGTGCTTTTGACCGCCGTTCAACCATGCCGGCTGCTCTTCCGGATCCAGCGGGTCGTTTGTCATCACCACGTCGCTCACGCCCGCGATTCGAAGGACGTTTCGAATGTGTTCCTCGATTGATTGCGTTCTGAAAAAGGCTCGCGCCTCTTCCAGGGCGGAAGAGCCCGTGGGCAACTCGAACGCATTGAGAACGGCGATGATGCCGCGCGTAGCTTCCGAAATCGGGCTGTTCTCAACGAACAGCGCTCGCCAGATGGCATCGGCCCGTTCTCGCTTCGAGAGATTCCAATATCGCTCAGGGGTCGTGTCGGACGAGCGAAAGAACTCCGCCTCAAGATAGTGGTACGTCAGCAGTTCGTCGATTCCCCACAGTCCAAGATTGCCGAACGCCGGAGAAAACAGGTGCGTGTGAACGTCAATGAACTGCGTGGAAGACAGCGCCTCTTCCACCGCGGATTGGATCTGTTCACCATTCAACAGTCCAGCAGACGAAGGCGCCCCGGTGATGTTCGGCTGTTTGACGGATGTTATTCCCATACGCAGGCCTCTTCTTCCCAGATCCCTCGAGCTTCCTTTCATGGATCAGCCAGCTGATGCGATGCAAAGCGGCCGAAGTATCAGGTTGGGCGGACTCTCGCCCCGATGTGAGTTATAAACTGGAAATGTGCGCAACCTCCGCAGAATATAAAGCCATGCCGGAGCGTGTCAAACCGAAAAAACTGATGATCAAGTTCAGCTACGCTCAACGAAAAGAATCACCGCCACCCATTTCCGCCGGGCCGGCACGGCCGGGTTTTTCTCCAGCATGTGAGATTCGCATTTTACCGGAATGCCTTTCGTATCCAGCGTCCATTAAATCGTTTCAAGCTTCCTGCGGCTCGCAGTTCCCGGAAGGTTCTTATGCCCTTTCGTTTACACAGTCACATCAGGAGCGATAAACGATTCCTTTAATAAGTCTGAATACTGGAAGTTGCTGTTCTGGATTACTATTGGCGTGCTTGATTGAGGATGGCGGCAACCGCGCTGATTCGCGCGCCATGACCGCTCGCAAATCCAGGTGCAGCCCTGTGAATCTGGGTGTGCCCACAGGCTTTCATGCAAGGAGGTTCTATGTCCGGAGAAAAATCATCACGTCGCGATTTCCTTAAATTCACGGGGGCCGGCGTCGCCAGCACGGCCCTGGGCGTCAAGGCCTCGAGTTACAGCCGGATCGTGGGCGCAAATGATCGTGTGCGCGTGGCAATTTGCGGAGTACGAGGTCGCGGCAACGATCACATCCGCGGGTTTGCGCGTGTGCCAGGAACGGAGATTGCCGCTCTGTGCGATGTGGATGAAAGCGTGTTGAACCATCGCCTTGGGGACATCGAGAAGCTGAGTTTGCCAAAGCCAAAATCCTACGTCGATGTTCGCAAGCTGCTTGAGGACAAGGATATTGACGCCATCTCAATCGCCACGCCCAATCATTGGCACGCGCTAATGGCCATCTGGGCGTGCCAGGCCGGGAAGGACGTGTATGTGGAAAAGCCCTGCTCGCATAACACGTTTGAAGGACGCCAACTGGTGCGTGCTGTAAAGAAGTACAACCG
Organism: Acidobacteriota bacterium; assembly: GCA_003224075.1. Taxonomy (GTDB): domain Bacteria; phylum Acidobacteriota; class Terriglobia; order Acidiferrales; family UBA7541; genus Acidiferrum. The sequence goes on along the minus strand of QHYF01000158.1, from coordinate 1,385 downwards.
AATTTGCCAGCACGGCAGCCAGTCGCGATCGAACCCCGGTATGCTGGAAGCCATTCATCATCTGAGTGACGGCACGATCGGCGATGTTTACATGGCACGCGCGCTTTGCTACAAGTGGCGCCCAACCATCGGCCACGCCACGGAGGAACCCGTTCCGGCCGGCGTTAATTATGACCTGTGGACCGGCCCCGCGCCGCTGAAGCCGTTTACGCGTAATCGCTTTCACTACAACTGGCATTGGATCTGGGATACCGGGAACGGTGAAGTCGGCAACCAGGCCATCCACGAAATCGATATCGCTCGGTGGGGCTTGGGCGTTGGCTTCCCCATTTGTGTGTCCGCCATGGGCGGACACTTTATGTTCCAGGACGATCAGGAGACACCCAATATCTTGAATGCAACCTTCTATTTCAATGGTTCGGACGGCAAGCGCAAAATGATGGAACTCGAAGTCCGCCACTGGATCACCAATCACGAGGCGGAGATAGGCACCAGTGCTTACGGGACCAGTGCTGTGCCCCCCGCGGGACTCAGCGCCGCTCCAGACAAAAAGCCTGAGGGCACACAGTCCTTGGGGCCAAAAGACGCAAAGACCAACACCATTGGCAACACTTTCTACGGATCGAACGGCTACCTCGCCATCGATGGATACGACGCGTACAAGACTTGGCTGACGAATCAGGCCGAACCCGGACCACACGGTAAGGGTTCTGGTGACCACTACGCGAATTTCATTGATTGCGTTCGCAGCCGTCGTGCCCAGGACATTCATTCGCCGATTGAGGAAGCCCACATCTCGACGACGCTGGTGCATCTAGCCAATGCCTCGTACCGTCTGGGGCGTGCGCTGCGATTCGATCCCGCGCAAGAGCAGGTCATTGGGGATGAGGAAGCCAATCGTCTCCTGCGCGGCAGCTATCGCGCACCTTATATTGTGCCGGAAGAGATTTGACCTGCTGAGCGTTACCGGACATTTGGCCCAGCCAAACGAGGCAAGGGGTCAGTTTTGAGGATGAAAAGCAGGAAGTTTCTTTTGGGAGGCCAATCGGCTCATGCGCGTTCCTAGCGTGGCGGGATATCTTGCGCTTTTCGTTTTGTCAGCTTCCTTGGCAATTTACGTCGCCGCTCGCCAATACGCCGGTGGCGATCCTATTCGCGTCACCCCCGATGAAGCTGCAAATCGCGTCGACATCTCTATCGATGGAAAACCCTTTACCTCCTACATCTGGCCGGAGAAGCTCGCAAAGCCCGTCCTGTACCCCCTTCGCACTGCCAAAGGCACCGTCATCACTCGGGGTTCGAGCGGGTAACAACGAGTGATGACGGTGCCTTTGGCAGTGCGAAGGGGGTACAGGACGGGCTTTGCGAGCTTCTCCGGCCAGATG
>QHYF01000157.1 GCA_003224075.1 Acidobacteriota bacterium | reverse complement strand
TGGCCCCCGCGGCAACCACGGCTTTCGCGGTTTCGATCATGTCTTTGACCGTTGTGCCGTAGCCGGCTTCCATATCGGCGGTCACGGGCACTCGCACTGCGTGCGCGATCCGCGCCACAACTTCCAGCATCTCCTTTCGCGAGATGCGCTCGCCGTCCGGATACCCCAGGGAAAAAGCGACTCCGGCGCTGGTCGTCGCAATGGCTGGATAGCCGGCCTCTTCCAGGATTCTCGCGCTGGCCACGTCCCATGCGTTCGGCAGCACCAGCATGCGCGGCCCGCGGTGCAATTTTCGGAATTGCTCGGCCTTTTCGGCTTGCTCTCGCACGTTCATCGGAGAACCTCCTGGAGGATAAAGGGACACATGGTCCTGAAAATAAAGCCTAGGATTTGTCCGCGCTCAAAGGAACGTCCAATTTGGAAGCGAGTTTTCCCAGGAATTGTTCATGGCCGCGGGCGGAGAACATCCATGAAAGTTCATTCAATTTGTCTTCAGGACTTCCGCCAGTACTACGGCCTGGTTGTGCTCCTCATCTCTTGCCCCAAATAGAAGCGTCAGGGTTCCGTGCTCCTTCTCCATTTTCTTCAATTCCGCGAGCAGTTTGGCTTTCTCTTTCAGTTCCGCTCTATATTTCTTGTGAAAGTCTCCCCACTTCTTCGCGTCGTGACCGAACCATTTCCGCAGCGCGTCACTCGGCGCAACGTCCTTCATCCACTGGTCGATCTTCGCGGCTTCTTTCTTCATTCCTCGCGGCCACAAGCGGTCCACCAGCACGCGCCAGCCATCTTTTGATTCGGCCTTTTCGTATACGCGCTTGACCCTGACCATCCAACACTGCCTTGCTTCCGCGTCCTACCTCGCTGCGAACGCCAGCCGCGCTACACCAGAATCTTCAGGACCTCGTCGTGAATCTTCCCGTTCGTGCTGACCAGTTGTCCCGTATAAATCGTCCTCTCGCCGCGGAGGTTCGTCGAGCGGCCGCCCGCTTCCTCCACGATGATCCCAAGCGGGGCGAGGTCCCACGGCTTCGATGTCAGATCCACAGCCACCTCCACAGCGCCCTCCGCCACCAGCATGTGCTGCCAGAAGCCCCCGAAGGCTCGGCCGCTTCTCGCCGCATCCGCAAGCCGCCGCAATTTTTCCCTCGCCACTCCGTCCTTACTGGGGCCTGTTCCCGTCGTGAAAATCATCGCGCTGCTCAAACTCCCGACATTCGAAACATGAATTCTCTTTCCATTTCGATAGGCTCCTTCGCCGCGGTACGCCCACCATCGCGCGCCAAGTCCGGGACCGCTGGCCATTCCAGCTACAATCTCGCCATTCAGTTCGATGCCCATCAGCGTGCCAAACGTCGGAATCCCCCGGGAAAACTCCTCCGTGCCGTCGATCGGATCGATAATCATCCGCGCTCGCCCCGAAGTACTCGCAGACTTTGCGTCCCCGCCGCCCATCTCCTCTCCCAGTACGTCCAGAGCCAGCCCGCTCGCCGCCACTTTTGCCCGCGCCATTTCTTCCACGTCGCGGTCCGCCTGCGTCACTGCGGTGCCGTCTCCCTTCCGATCGACTCGCAATTCATCGGCGCGGAAATACCGCATCGCAATGGCATCCGCCTCCTTCGCGATCGCCTGCAGTAATGCCCCATACTGCTGCCCGTATCCCACAATTTCTCCCTTTAGTTCCCTTGGTCGGAAAGCTCGCTATTCCTTCATTGCTTTCGACTGTCGACTTCCCAGCGTATTTGACACTCCCGTCTTACACTCCTAGCATACAAATTTACCCTTGTGAGTGCACACGCCAACACCGGAACTGTCCTTGACCGCATTCTCGAGGCCCGCCGCGCCGAAGTCGACCACCGCAAGCGCGTCTTGCCCGAGACCGCGCTGAAGTATGGCGTGAGAGCGGCTGCTCCACTTCGCAATCTTTCCGCGGCGCTCGGACGCGATGGCCTCAATGTTCTCGCGGAACTCAAGCACGCTTCCCCCTCGCGAGGCATTCTCCGTGAGCCCTTCGATCCCGTTGCCCTCGCGCAGGCCCTGGAATCCGCCGGCGCTTCCGCTCTTTCCGTTCTGACCGAGGGAGAATTCTTTCGTGGCTCACTGAAGAATCTGCGCGATGCCCGAAAGGCGGTTCAGCTTCCCGTCCTGCGCAAGGACTTCATCTTCGATCCCTGGCAGGTCTGGGAAACACGCGCCAACGACGCGGATAGCTTCCTCCTCATCGTCGCGGTGCTCCAAGACGCGCTCCTTCGCGACCTCATCGTTTTGGGCCGCGAACTGGGCATGGAGCCTCTTGTGGAAGTTCATACCTCTGGAGAACTCGAGCGCGCCCTTGCTGGCGGCGCGCGTATCTTAGGCATAAACAATCGCGATCTAAGAACGCTCACGGTCAGCCTTGATACTTCGTTCGAATTGATCGACAGCGTCCCCGATGATTGCATCGCCGTCAGCGAATCCGGCCTGCGGACCCACGATGATTTGATGAAACTGCGCGCCGCCGGTTTCGACGCTTTTCTCATTGGCACCCATCTCATGCTCTCTCCCGCTCCTCCCGCCGCTCTTGCCGCTCTTCTCGGGGTCACGTCGAAAAAGGAATAGAGGCCCATGGTCCGCGTAAAAATCTGCGGCATCACGAATTCGGCCGACGCCTTCGCCGCCATCGATGCTGGCGCAAATCTCCTCGGCTTTAATTTCTATGAGAAAAGCCCCCGCCACATCACCGAAGCGGAAGCCGCCAAGATTCGCCCGCGGCTTCCGAAGAAGGTCGAAGCTGTCGGTATCTTCGTCAACGCTTCGCCGGCCGAGGTCACCGCACTGCGCAAGTCTCTGAAGCTCGATGCCGTTCAGCTTCACGGAGACGAAACGCCCGAATCCGTTGCCCAAATCGCCCGGCTCATGCGGGTCATCAAGGCGTTCCGTGTCGAGCCGGAGTTTCCCCTCGCCACTCTCGACGAATACCCCGAAGCCTTCGCTTTTCTGTTTGACGCCGCTCACACCGGCCAATATGGTGGTACGGGCCGCACCACCGATTGGGATGTCGCCCGGCGCGCCGCGCTCAATCGCCGTATCATTTTGGCAGGCGGCCTAAAGGTCGAAAACGTGGCCGCGGCGGTTCGCATCGTGCGCCCCTACGGAATCGATGTCGCGAGCGGCGTTGAGTCGGAACCAGGAAAGAAAGATCCTGGTTTGCTGCACGAATTCATTCAGGAAGTCCGCCGCGCCGAGCGGAAGTAGAATAATTGAGCGTAGTATTACGGAAGATCCATAAGAGGCCATGAGCTCCTTACTCCAGTCACCCACTGCCACGCCGGGGCGCTTCGGGCCTTACGGTGGCCGTTATGTCCCTGAAACGCTCATGGTGCCGCTCTTTGAGCTCGAGCGCGCTTACGAGCTTGCGAAAACGGATCCTTCGTTTCAGGCGCAATTTCAAGATCTGCTGAAAAATTTCGCCGGCCGCCCCACACCGCTGCAATTTGCTTCGCGCCTCACCGCGCATTTAGGAGGTCCGCGCATATACCTCAAGCGGGAAGATTTGCTTCACACCGGCGCGCACAAAATCAATAACGCCATCGGCCAGGGCCTCCTCGCCGTGAAAATGGGCAAGCCGCGCGTCATCGCGGAAACTGGCGCCGGCCAACATGGCGTCGCTTCCGCAACCGTCGCAGCGCGCCTCGGCCTCGAATGCGTGGTCTACATAGGCACCGAGGATATGGCCCGCCAGGCGCTCAACGTCGCGCGCATGCGCATGCTCGGCGCGCAAGTCGTCGCCGTCGATTCCGGCAGCCGCACCCTCAAAGACGCCATCAACGAGGCTATGCGCGATTGGGTCACCAACGTTCGCACCACGCATTATCTTCTGGGTTCCGTTCTTGGCGCGCATCCCTATCCCACCATGGTCCGCGATTTTCAGGCCGTCATCGGCCGCGAAGCCCGCGAGCAAATCCTCTCCGCCGAAAAGCGCCTACCGACGCATCTCTTCGCGTGCGTCGGCGGCGGTTCGAATTCCATCGGCCTCTTTTACCAATTCCTCGGTGACGCTGGCGTAAAAATGATCGGCATTGAAGCGGGTGGCCGCGGCGGCCAGCTCGGCGAGCACGCCGCTCGCCTCGCCGCCGCACAGGGTTTTGTCGGCGCTCGGCCCGGCGTCCTCCACGGCACTTACACTTACGTCTTGCAGAACGAAGACGGCCAGATCGCCACCACGCATTCCATCTCCGCCGGCCTCGACTATCCCGCCATTGGTCCCGAGCACGCCTGGCTCGCCGACCAGCGTCGCGCCGAATACTCCGCCGTCTCCGACGAAGCCGCTCTCGACGCCGCGCGCCTCCTCTCCCGCACCGAGGGCATCATTCCCGCGCTCGAATCCGCCCACGCCATCGCCGGCCTCATCGAGCGCTCGCCGCAAATGCGGAAAGACGACCTCGTCATCCTCAATCTCTCCGGCCGCGGCGACAAGGACATGGACACTTACTCCCGCCTGCTCTAATCTTTAACC
>QHYF01000166.1 GCA_003224075.1 Acidobacteriota bacterium | reverse complement strand
ATGCTTTTGCAGTATTCGCAGACCGTCTGCACGCTGCTGGACCAGCGAAAAACAATCTTCGCGCCACAGTTCGGACAATTGGAAGCAGGCTGCGTCATCGCGAATTGTTCACAGGCGATGTTGGAAGATTTTTCATGTCAGTGACCGGCAGTTCGTTTCAATTTCGACTCATAAGGCCGTTGCAACCGGCGGACCGAAACTGTATCCGCAGCGAAGAAATCTCGCAGAACCGATTCGAAATCCCATTCGGCGCGACGAACGCAACAGAAAAGATTGAGGCAGAGCGATCTGTGTTCCGGAAAGGTATGGCACGCGAGGTGCGATTCGGCGAGTGGGCAGAGCCCGGTGATTCCTCCCGTACCGGGGAACTGGTGCCACTGGGTCTCTCCCACGGGGCGAAGCTTCATCTCCCGGATGATTCTGCTGAACAGGTTCTGCAAGACAGCAGGATCGCGCAGCGACTGCGCCGAGCAACCATAGGCTTCGACAACCCACTCGATTCCGCTCATGGCACGCAGTGATACTACGCCTGTGATTTGCCGCATTCCGGACAGAATTTCGCGCTCCGGGGGATGGGCTTGCCACATTCGCCACAGAACTTCGTTTCAGCGCCTGGAGTGCCTGCCGCTGCGGGGGCCGCGCCACCGGCCGGCGTGGAAGTTGCCTTCTTCACCGCGTCCATCATGGCTTGGCCCATGGCCACGCCAGCGCCGAGCCCCGCGCCCATGCCCACGGCGCCGCCGCCTTCGTTTGCGGCCGCGACTGGAATGGACTGGGCCACCTGGTATTGCGTATAGCGGCCCATGTCTCCGAGCATGGTCATGCTGATGCGCTGGTCCAGCACTTTTTGCAGCTCCTCGGGAAGCGACAGATTTTCCACCACGAAGCTGTCCAAAGCGAGTCCGTATTCAGCGAAAGCGGGCTTCATCTGTTCGCCGATCTTTTCGGCGAGCGCGCCTTGATTCGCCGCCATATCCAGAAAAGGCACCTGGCTTGCCGCAAAGGTATCGGTCATTTTTGCGATGATGGTATTGCGCAATTGGCCTTCGAGATCGGCGACGCGATAGAGGTCGCGCGTGCCGCTGATTTTGCTGTAGAAGGTTTTCGCATCGCTCAAGTGATAGGAATAAATGCCAAAGCCGCGGAGACGAATCGCGCCGAATTCCTTGTCGCGAATCGAGATGGGATTCTGCGTTCCCCAGTGCTGATCGGTCTGAATTCGAGCGGAGAAGAAATAGACATCGGACTTGAAAGGCGACTTGAACGCTTTGTCCCAGTTCATGATGTACGTCAGGATGGGCAGCGTTTGCGTCGTCAGGGTGTACAGGCCGGGACCGAATGCGTCTGCAACGCGCCCTTCATTCACGAAGACGGCGAATTGCGATTGACGAACGGTCAGCTTGCCGCCGTTCTGAATTTCGCGGTCCTGCATGGGGTAGCGGTAGGCAAGAATGCCGTCTTCCGGCTCGACCCATTCGATGACGTCAATGAATTGTTTGGCTAGGAAATCGCGAAGGCTCATGAGGGGCCCCTCTTCCGGCTCGCGTTTGCGAAAATTGCGGCCGGTGAACGCGATGCTACGGTGAGGCTTGCGGTGTGTCAATGGTTCTCATAAAAATACAATTGCGCGAATATTGCCAGCCGCAATTTGAGTAAAGCGCTCCGTGCTAACGCCAGGAAAAGCAAGGGGATATTCCCGGGCGGTAGATTACAAATGCATCACAAGAAATGCCGTATTCCTATGGCAGCGGTCGGGGCACCGGCAAATTCGCGTGATTTCCGCGCGAGCTCAGAATCCTCGGAAAAGGTTTTGTATCCCGGCCAATTGTGTCATTATCCTGCGCGGTCCAAGACGGGCGGCTCTCGTGCTCTTCCACGTTGGCTGCCAAGCGAGAAGGCGGGAGTGCATATTTTGCAGAAGAATGGACGTGACAAGCGATGGCAAATGCAACTGTTAGCAGTCCCACCACTGTAAGCGAGACCTCGACCACTTACACGGGCGCGCTGGCGATCGTGACGAGCCTGTTCTTTATGTGGGGCTTTGTCACTGTCCTCAACGATATCCTCGTTCCGCACTTGAAGGCTATTTTCGACTTGAGCTACACCAAAGTGATGCTGATCCAATTCGCGTTCTTCTCGGCGTATTTCATTTTCTCGATTCCATCCGCAAAATTGATCGATTGGGTCGGCTACAAACGGACAATGGTAATTGGTCTGATGACCATGGGAGTTGGCGCGCTGCTGTTTCTTCCGGCAGCAACCGCGGCGTCATATGTGCTGTTTTTGTGCGCACTGATGGTGCTGGCGGCGGGGATCACGGCGCTGCAGGTAGCGGCGAATCCATACGTGGCGGTGCTTGGGCCGGAAAAAACGGCGTCGAGCCGGCTCAACCTGACGCAAGCTTTCAATTCGCTCGGCACGACAATCGGGCCTTACCTTGGCGGTCTACTCATCTTGAGCGCAAATCCAACGGGGCTGGACCAGCTCCGGCAGATGCCTGAGGCGGCGCTGCAGGCTTACCGCGTTCAGGAAGCATCTTCGGTGAAACTACCATATCTAGTCATCGGGATTGCTCTCATTTTACTGGGGATCGTCATCGGGTTGGTGAAGCTTCCCGCCATGCCCCATGCGGAGCGGCACGGCCAATCGGGGCCAAAGACCAGCCTTTGGAAATACCGGCATCTCGTGCTTGGCACAGTGGCCATCTTCGTTTACGTGGGCGGGGAAGTTTCCATCGGAAGCTTTCTGATCAATTATTTCACGCAGAAGAACATCGGGAATATCACGGAAGTGGCGGCGGCGGGGTTCGTGGCGTATTACTGGGGAGGCGCGATGGTGGGCAGGTTTATCGGATCAGCGATCCTGCAGAAGGTAAAGACCGGAGTCGTGCTGGGCGTGGCCGCTGCTGCTGCCGGCCTGCTGGTGTGCACGTCGATGCTCACGACAGGTCACGTGGCGATGTGGAGCATAATTTTCGTGGGATTCTTCAATTCCATAATGTTCCCGAGTATCTTCACGCTGGGAATTGCCAAGCTGGGGCCGCTGACAGGGGATGGCTCGGGGATGCTGATCATGGCCATCGTGGGAGGCGCAATCATTCCCGTGATGCAAGGTGCACTTGCCGACCGAATCGGAATTCACCATGCGTTTATCCTCCCCGTTTTGTGCTATGCCTACATTTTCTATTATGCAATCCGCGGTTCGCACCCGGTCGGCCCTGGCATAGAAGCGCAGTAAAACTCCCGGGCCCAATGGGAACTCTCCGATAATGCCGAACGCCGTGAGCGCTAAGAGATTGGTGATTGGTGTCGATGTCGGAGGTACAAAGGTGGCCGCCGGGTTCGTCGACTTCTCTTTGATTCGTTGCCGAAAGCAAGAAATTCCAGGCGATTTCGACCAGTTCTCACTCGCTGTACTCACGGCGCGCCTCGGATTTCGGGCTTCCGTAGAAGGGTACGCTTCAAAGGGGTTCGCCAAGTCCCAGGTAACCAAATGGACGTGGGAGCGCCTGCCCTGGAAGCTGGCAATGAAGCAATCGCTTTCATGAATTGAGCCAATCGAAAAAATATCTTGACAATGAATGTCAATCAGACTATGCCTCAACGCAAAGCAAGAAATGCAACGGTGTTTTACTGTCCGAAACGCCGCGAGGAGGTCTTATGAAATCAGGGTGGAGTGGGCTACGGGGTTGTCTGGCAGCGTTATGCGTGCTGCTCTTCAGTTCTTCGAGCGCGCTGGGACAAGCAGTGAACGCAACTCTTCTCGGAACGGTCACGGATGCCAGCGGGGCAGTCGTGGCGGGGGCAAGAGTGACGACCACGGAGATGAAAACGGGAGTCGTCCGCAGTATCACCACCAACGACAGCGGGAACTACGCATTCGCCGATCTCCCCCCAGGCCAATACGCAGTGGCGGTCGAGAAACAGGGCTTCAAGAAAGCCGTGCGATCTGGAGTGGATGTGGCGGTGAACACCGACACCCGGGTGAACCTGACGCTCGAGCCCGGCGCGGTCACCGAGCGTGTGGTAGTAACCTCGGAAACGCCGATTCTGGAAACCGACCGCGCAGAGACAGGGCGGAAGATTGAGGAAAGGCAAGTGGAGGACCTTCCGCTGGGCTTCAATCGAAACTTCCAGGGCCTGCTGAATCTGGTTCCAGGGACGACTCGGGCGCACCGCGAGCACTCGGCATTCTTCAACGCCCAGGACAGCCTCAGGACCGAAGTGAACGGGCAATCCGGTCTTGCGAACAATCTGCAGTTTGAAGGATTGGACGACAACGAGCGTACGGGGCTTTTGTCGATCTATATTCCTCCGGTCGAAGCCATTCAGACTGTGGATGTAACCACGAGNGCAATTACGACGCTGAATTAGGGCGTGCTAACGGGGCGGTGACAAACGTGATTCTGAAGTCGGGTACAAACGAGTTCCATGGCGCTGCGTACGAGATCAACCGAATCAGCGCGCTGGCGGCGGTGCCCTTCTTCCAGAACACCGCCATCACTCCCAAACAGCCGAGTGTGTACAACTACTACGGTGGGAACGTCGGCGGCCCCATTTGGAAGAACAAGACATTCTTCTTTGGCGACTTTCTCCGAATCAACGATCACCAAAACCAGTTCCAGCAAGCTACAGTGCCGCCTGCGGCTTTCCGCAATGGCGATTTCAGCGGCGCGCCAGTGACTATCTTTGATCCTGCTACAGGCACGGCAAATGGCACGGGCCGCACGCAGTTCGTTGCCTCGTCGAATCCCGGCGATCTCAATTTCAACCCCGCATGCACAAACCCAACCGGCTGCCCCAACGTGATCCCTTCCGCTCGAATCCAATCTATCCCCAAGGCAATCCTAGCGAAGCTACCACTACCCAACGTACCCGGCGCAGCAATAACCAGTACCAACAATTTTCAGGGGACGACCAAATTCATCAAGGACACGACCTCATTTGACGTAAAGATCGACCATAACGCCAGCGAGAAAAACCGCATTTCCGGGCGCTTCAGCTTCTCGAATCACACACTTAGTCAGGCGCCAGTCTTTGGTTTAGTGGGGGGACCTTCCAATGGCGCCTTCTCAGGCACTGGCAAGCAACGTTATTGGGATGTCGCGGTCAACTACTACCACGTCTTTTCACCAACCTTGATCACGGAGATCCGCACTGGCGTTAACCATTATCGGAACGTGGCGAACAATACCGATCGCGGTCAGACAGTTCAGAACGAGATCGGCGTCAACATCCAGGGAGCGAACCTTGGTGATCTGAATACGAGCGGACTGCCCTGTATTGTCCTGACGGGTAACAATGCCGACAACTGCCTGGTTGGGTATTCGGCAAGCTTGCCTTGGNNCTTGCCTTGGATCCGAGGGGAAACGAATTTGAACATCGCCAATAACTGGACCAAGACCCGCGGGAATCATACCTTCAAATGGGGAGCGGATGTCCATCGCCTCCGCGACGATCTGGCGCAATGGCAGGACCAGAATCCTCGAGGAGTGTTTCGTTTCAATGGTAATGTCACGAGTGTAAACACAACGACCCCTACGAAAACCAACAATCAAGTGAATCCGGTTGCGAGTTTCTTACTCGATGTGCCCAATTCCGCGGGAAGGGATGTTCCTATAACTGCCAAGGCTTTTCGAGGAACCGAGCTCTTTACATATATTGGGGATAAATGGCAGGTCAGTCAAAAGCTCACGCTGGACTTGGGGCTGCGCTGGGAGTTCTATCCCCCCTTCACGCCGAGAGGGCCGGGGCGTTTCTCCAACTTTGATCCTACCACCAAGAACCTGATTATTGCTGGGATCGGGAACAACCCCTCAGATTTGGGTAGAAAGACGAATTACAAGGACTTTGCGCCGCGATTTGGCATTGCCTATCGCTTGACACCACAAACTGTAGTGCGGGGGGGCTTCGCCATCAGCTACTCGCCGTTCCCCGACAACGATTATGCGTTTGACTTCCCAGTGTTGCAAAACAACGCATTTCCCGACGGATGCGGGTGCGGATTCGGCCAGGCGCAGACCTCCGGGGGGCAGCTCATTTCCATGGGGCCCAACCCCACGAGCAGCGTCGGCGGATTCCCGGCACCGATACTGGTGACGGTACCTGCGAATGGAATGATCCCGGTCACGGGGACAGCCGGGACAACCAAACTTCTGAATCAGAACTACACTGCGGTAAATCTAAATTTCCGTGAGCCTTACACCGAATCTTGGAATTTGGCTGTGCAACGTTCGCTGCCAGGAAAATTTGTGATGGAAGCCGCGTACGTCGGTAATCACGGCGTAGATATGCCAACCGTCTTTAATCTGAACGCTGCACAAGCCCCCGGTGTCGGAAATGCGGGACGCCCGCTGGCCCCGCTTACAGGGAACGTCCCTCTCAAGTTTAGGGGAACGAGTTCAAATTACCACGCGCTGCAGGCGAAGCTCGACCGGAAGCTTTCCGGTGGCTTCTTGATGACTACGGCTTACACATACAGCAAGGCGCTCGGCTACGTGAATGAGAACTCCAACGGAATTAACAGCACTGTTGGTGGGCTGGCATTTTACATTGGGGACATCCGCAGGAATTACGCTCCCTTGGACTTTAACCGGGCGCACACTTTCGTACAAAGTGTAATCTACGAGCTGCCTTTCGGGAAAGGGAAACGGCTGCTGAGTTCGGGGCTAGGCGGCAAAGTTCTGGGCGGATGGCAAGTCAGCACGATTCTCACTGCGATGACGGGCTCCCCGCTAACTATTACAGGAGGCTCAAATTTGAGCGCCCCTGGGAACGTAGGAGTACCGGATCTAATCGGTCCAATTAAGGTGTTGAACGGCATTGGGTCCGGTCAGCCATGGTTTGATGTGACACCGGGCACTAACCCCAGCGATGGGCTGCCTTGCTTGGGTCCCGTATGTCAAGCACCGAATTGCCCGAGTCTGACGTGTCGAGTCGGTAACGCGCCGCGCAGGGTCTTTAGCGGTCCGGGGCTTTTTGACCTGGATGCTTCGGTATTCCGGCGGTTTCCAATCAAGGAGCGCTTCGGCGTTGAATTTCGGGCCGAAACGTTTAGTGTTACAAACACACCTCAATTCAGCAACCCTGGCACGAATTACGACTCACCCAGCAGCTTCGGCTTTATCACAAGCACGCGTACCCCGCCCTTTGGAGGTAACCGGTCGGTGCAATTGGGAGCAAAGTTAACGTTTTAGCCAAGAACAGGACGCGGCGCCCGGGATCGGACAGTGGAAGCGGTTCCGTCCTGTGCACGGACCCGCGCGGTGGCTGAGAGAGGCAAGCAGGCAATGTGTTAGTTCCAGGACTCGAGGAAAGCTGTGGGCGATGAAAGCCAAGCGAACGACCGCCAACAAATATGTAGTGGACGCAGTTGCTAGGGCGCTCGATGTGCTTGAGGGGTTTAAGGACTCCGAGGAGGTCAGCCTAAGGGACATCAGCAAACGGGCCGGCCTAAACAAGAGCAGAGCTTTCCGCTTGCTCTACACGCTGTCGGAACGCGGTTACGTAGAGCGAACGATGGACGGCCAGCGTTACAAGCTGGGCCTTAAATTATTCGAGCATGCAACCAAGTTCCGGCGCGATCTAAAACGCATTGCCCAGCCTTTCATGCGCCAACTGCATGTGCGCTTCAATGAAACCATCAACTTGGCGGTCCTTCACAATGGCGAAGTCCTGTACGTTGAACTTCTGGAAAGCTCACGGCCGTTCCGCATGTCGGCGATGATTGGAAGCCGCATGCCGATCCACTCGACGGCATTGGGAAAGGCCATGCTGGCCCATTCGCCTGACCATGAGATCGCGGCCTTTCTTGAGCAACTCACTCCCCCGGATTCACGAAAGCTGAAAAAGGAGCTCGAAACAGTCAGACAGTGTGGTTACGCTTTGGATCACGAAGAGAATGAGCCGGGGGTTGCCTGCATCGGCGCTCCCATTCTAGATCTCACAGGGTCGGCAATCGCGGCGATGAGCCTCTCGGGGCCAGTCGGACGCGTACTGAAGCAAGAGAAAGAGATCGGGGCGACTCTAATTGGGTTCTGCCGCGAAATCTCAAGATATATGGGCTTTGTGGGAGGCCCGGCGGGCCAAACTCACGACGGCTCGCAAGAATCGCTCCGAGCAGAAGGTTCAGCTTGATTTCCCGCAGAGTGGACGATTGTGAACACTTAGTGGAGCCGGGCTTCGCAGCGCGCGAAGGAACTCGTGCAAACCGCGAAGCAGGCAAGGAGAGACACATATGCAGCGCCGAATACCGCGACGTGATTTTGTTGCTGGGCTGGGTACAGTGGCAGCCGCGGCGGCGGCTTCGTCAATTCCGGTCAAAGCGTTAGTGGCAGCGGAGCTGCTGTATCCGCCGATGGACCTATCCTATTTTGATACACCGATTTCGCCTGCTCCGGCCGCGATCCTCATCGGATATGCATCCATCACGTGGGGCGGAAAGGACCGCCAAGCGATCGAAGACATCGCATCGCTGGGCTTTCATGGAATTCAGTTGCGTGCCAACGTCATCGAGGAATTTGGCAGCGCGTCCGAATTGCGGGATCTGCTCCAAAAACACGAACTCAAGATGGTTGCGCTTTCGAGCGGCGGTGTGCGTATTGATCCAGCAGTCGAGGCCGAGGAACTTGCCAAGCACGCGGCTCATGCGAAATTTGTGAAGGACGCGGGCGGGCTGTACCTGCAAGTCACAGACGAGCGTCCCAAGGATCGCGCAATCACAGCGGCGGACTACACGCGGCTGGGGCGGCTGCTTACGGAAATCGGAAAGCGTACGGCCGATCTCGGGATCTCGCTTGGATATCACAACCATATGGGCTCGCTCGGTGAGCGCCCCGAAGAAGTGGACCACATCCTGGAAGCCGCCGATCCGCGTTACGCCAAACTGGAGTTGGATGTGGCGCACTACTTTCAGGGTGGAGGCGACCCGGCGAAAGCAATTGAGAAGTACAGCGACCGGCTGCTTTTCCTGCATATAAAGGATGTCGAACAACTGGCTGACAGTGCAAACGCGAAGCGCCCATATCGTTTTGTAGAACTCGGCCGCGGAAGGGTGAATCTCCCGGCAGTGTTTGATGCGCTTCACAAAGTGAATTTCCGCGGGTGGGCAATCGTCGAGCTGGACGGCGTGCCTGATAAGACGCGCACGCCCAAAGATTCGGCGGCGATCAGCAAGAAATACCTCGTAGAGAGGCTCGGAATAACAGTATGAAGTCACCGTTCAGAGTCGCCGTAATCAACGACGAGATCACGCAGGACTTTGGCCGTGCTTGCGAAGTCGCCTCTCAGGAATTTGGGATGGATTGGATCGAGCTGCGAGGTATGTGGAACAAGAACCTGCTCAAACTGGACGCCAAGGAAATCGAAGAAGCGCGGCGGATTTTGGAGAAGAACAAATTGGGCGTCACCGACATTGCCAGTCCGCTCTTCAAGGTGGATTGGCCAGACGCGCCCAGGTCAAAGTACAGCCCCAAGCACGATCAATTCAAGGCCGATTTTACTTTCGAGCAGCAGGATGAAGTTCTTGAACGCAGCATCGAGCTGGCAAAGGCCTTCAATACCGATCGCGTGCGCTTCTTCGATTTCTGGCGGCTTGATGATCAAGCGCCGTATCGAGCGGCCATCAATGAAAAATTGCGGAGTGCCGCTGAAAAGGCGGCCCAAAAAAATGTGATTCTGGTTCTCGAAAATGAGCCTGCTTGCAATACCGCGACCGGGGCTGAAGCAGCCAAAGTTCTCGGCGCCGTCCCATCCCCGAATCTTATGCTCAACTGGGACCCGGGAAACGCAGCGGAGCATGATGAAAAGCCTTATCCGGATGGATATGAACTCCTGCCAAAGGAGCGCATTGGCCACTGTCATTGCAAGGACGCGGTAAAGAAGGCGGAGGGCAAGGGGTATCAATGGGCGGCTATGGGCCGCGGCACCATCGATTGGGTGGGGCAGTTTAAGGCGCTGAAACGCGACGGCTATCATTTCGCGGTGAGTCTGGAGACTCACTGGAGAGGCGCGGGTACGCCAGAGGAGTCCACGCGACAGAGTTGGGCGGGGATGAAAAAGGAGCTTCAAGAAGCGGGAGCGCTGTAGCCAATGACTATCCGTGTGGAGTTGTGCGGCAGCGGCAATCTCAACCACATATATGCCGGGATTGGGCGCGCGATCCCACAACAAGGGAACGATGTGGAACCGGCAAGCCGAAACGGCTCGCGGGTAGATTAATCATGCCTGTCGTTCGGCGACAATTTATTCAAGGCTTGGCAATGGCCATCACGGCGCTGCCTGCCGCTTTAAGGGCGACGGGTACGCGCTTGCCGATTGGTTTCTCGACGCTAGGTTGTCCGGCTTGGGATTGGTTTAAGATTCTCGACTTCGCAGAACAGAATGGTTTTGCCAGTATCGAGTTGCGCGGGCTTGCGGGAACCATGGACT
>QHYF01000183.1:2773-8893 GCA_003224075.1 Acidobacteriota bacterium | reverse complement strand
AGAAGCGTTGCCCATTCGTCCGAGAGATCGACTTCCTGCACCTCCGGCGAGGGAGAGGCGTTGACTTCGACTGGTGCCGATTCCGCTCCTTGCACGGGGGACGCGGGAGCAGCTTCAGCAGCGGGCTCCGCGGGGACTTCGGGAATCGTAACTTCGTGGGTTTCTGCGACCGAAGTTTCTTTTGAGGCGGGCATTGCCGCAGCCGTTGCGATCGCCAGATCCTCGTCACTCAGGCCGGCGGCGCGCTGGAAGCGGCGGCGCAATTCGCCAAATCGTTCGGCGCTGCGCTTATCGCCGGTTGCGTGGTGGATCTGCTCTAGCTGCGCGGCAAGTTCGGCAGTGCGCCGGTCGTCGCCGGCACCCAGCACAAAGTCGAGCAACTTTTCGAGTGTCGGTGTATGTCGGGGCGCGCGGCGAAGAATCGCCTCGAGCAACCCAATGGCTTTCTGCGTGAGACCGTAGCTGGCGAAGAGGTCTACGTCGGTCAGCGACTGTGAGATGAATTTTTGGGTCTCTTCGTCGAGCGGAGGCTCGCCTGGCAACCCTGCAGACTTTGACTGTGCCTCGGGAGCAGGTTCTTCGTCTTCCGATCGCAGTTTAACAACCGGCGACCTCTGAAAATCAGTCGGCAATAAGGGCTGTTCCGGGACTTCCGGAGCTTCTTCCGGCGCCAGCCCCTGCATCCTGCGATTGACGCTGTCGAGTTTGCGCTTGGCCGAGTCATTCTCCGGCTCGCGCTCGACCATTTGTTCGAAGGTTTTCTTCGCTCGTTCCAACTGGCGATTCGCCACCAGGACATCACCTAGATGCCCCAGCGCGTCAGACAAGTGGAAAGAGTCACTGGTGCGGCCATACAGATCGACCAGCCATTCGCGCGGTTCGAGGCGGTCGGGCATAGCTACAGCCAACTCGTTGAGCAGCCGTCCGACGGCTTCGTGCTCGCCGGCGTCGGTCATCGGAACGCGAGAACGATCCAGAATCTCCAGGGCTTTTTCGTCCTGTCCGGATTGCAGCAACGCCTCGACTACTTTTTGCATCGGCCCGAAATTTTTCTCGTCGGTTTCGAAAACGCGCAGCGCAAGAGCGGTGGCTTGGTCCCAGTCGGAGCCTTTGATATGCAGATCGAGGAGGAGTTCGGTTTGTTCGCCGCCCTTCTCGAGATCCGGCACCTGCTTGAGGAGTTGCGCTGCCTTGGCCAGATTGCCTTGGGAAGAATAAACACGCGCTTTAACAATGACCGCGGCAACATTATTCGGCTCGAGCTTTATGGCCTTGTCCGCGAGCTTTTCACTCTCCGCCTGGTCCCCGCGAGCGAGGGCCCGCTGGGCAGCCGAAACGTAAGCCTCGATGGCGTCCCGGGTTTGGCCCATGGCTTGATACAAATCGGCTAACCGGATTTGGATCCGGAGATTATCGGGTTCGGCGAGAAGCAGCTTTTTCAGCAGACCAACGGCTTCCGGCTGGCGATTGTTCTTCAGGTGAATCTCGGCTAGCTGGAGGAAAAGGGGACGGGCCTCGCTCATCACGCCTTGCTGAACGTAGAGGTCGGCGAGCTTTTCGAGCGGGCGAATCTCCTCAGGAGCGAGTTTGGCGATGCGTTTGTAAACCGCAATCGCTTTAGTCAGGAAACCGTCGCCCACGAAGATTTGCGCAAGGCGTTCGAAATAGTCGATGGCCTGGAATGTCTCGCCCTGGCGGATGTACAGCTCGCCTATGGTCATCAGCGTGACCTGGTCGCGGGGCTCGTACTTCAGAATATTTTGGTATTCGCCTATGGCCTGGGCGACTTTGCCCTGGTTCAGCAGCTTTTGTGCGGCCTCAACGTATTTGCTCTTGTTATAAGCCATGCGCGAACGGGGACAAACCTCCCCCTGGGAGTCCGTCCAGACGTTCTCCTCAATTTGCGGCGGTAGCGGAACGACTCGTAACGCTACTTGGTTACGCTAACAGGCCGGAAAAAGCCAAGTCAATGAACCCAGAACCTCTTGTGAGCAGGCAGTTATCCCCATTCTGCGAAGCAAGTTCTGAGGCAAAGAGCAGGCGAAGATCCATGAACTGCTATCTGATCGGTCGCCTGGCTGAATTCGGAGCAAGCAATCAGGGGTCGAAAACTCGATAAAGCACTGATGCGATGGCGTTTTACGGGGCAGTGGGCATGATCGCCGGTGATCTTAACCCTTCGCCGTCATAGAAATAGAAGAGGAAGTGAAGTTTGCGTCGCTCCGGCGGCCCAGCACGCGGAGTCGCGCACCGGGGCGAACGAATGGCGGTGCAGCGGCGTCGGCCCGTGCAGGCGTAACGCTTCCAGGTGATCTGGCGTGGCGTATCCTTTGTGGCGCGCCAGACCGTATTGCGGATAAACGCCGTCCCACTCTTCCATGCGAGCGTCCCGATGCGTTTTCGCCAGGATGGAGGCTGCAGCGATAGAGACACTGCGCGCATCGCCTTTGATCAAGGACTTCTGCTCGATCAAAACATCGAGCTGCATGGCGTCTATGAGCAAGTAATCCGGAGGAATCACCAATTGTTGGAGCGCTGCCGTCATCGCCTGGCGCGACGCCTGATAAATGTTCCAGGCGTCAATGCGCTGTGCATCCACCTCGGCGACTGCCCACGCAAGTGCGTGTTCGCGAATGCGTTCGGCAAGTTCCGCGCGCCGTTCAGGGGCGAGTTTTTTCGAATCATCCAGGCCGACAATCCGCCGCTTGGGGTTGAGAATTACGGCGGCAGCAAGAACCGGACCAAACAAAGCACCGCGGCCAGCTTCATCGATGCCCGCGATGCGCGTCCAGCCCAGTTTGCGCGCCGCTCGCTCGAAACGGGAAGAGCACAGTCGGCTCATTAGTTTTGCAGACCGCCTGGCGGTCAACTCGCAGCGATTCTAACATGATGTTGCGCGCATTCTCCGAGTGATTTCCTTGACCGGGGCGCGCCCGCATGACACGATACCGCGCGCTGAATCAATCTTCTGCCGGGACTCGCGAACTCTTTTCTCCCGAAGGAGACCCACCGCATGTATACACAATCCCGAGCAGCGAATCGAATCCAGCTTGCAGGTTGCGCGCTAATTCTATCCGTGGTCGCTCCGACTGGCACAGCACAGGGTCTCGTCAGCAGCGACCTTTCGCGCTTGCGAAACGTCGGCAGCGTCGCTGTCTCGCCCGACGCTCATCGGGTCGCCTACACCGTCGTGATGCGCGACCGGCCGGGCCGCCCCTACGGTCAGCTCTGGATCATGGATCTCGCGACGCAGAAATCCATTCGCGTGGGCGGCGAAAAAGATTCTGGCGGCGGCCCGCTGTGGTCTCCCGACGGCAAGTGGCTGGCTTTCCAGGGAAGCCAAGGGGACAAGCACGGTCTGTTCATGTCCCGGCCGGACGGCTCTGACATCACGTTTCTTGCTCCGCTGCATGACACCAACAGCCCCCTTCCCGGCACGGGCAAGGATGTGACCTGGTCTCCCGATGACAAGGAACTCGCTTTCATCTCTTCCACTCCCGGCGCGGAAGCCGTCGAAGCCAGCGGCGACCCCATGGTAATCACTCGGTATCTTTATAAGCCGGACGCCGGCGAAGGGATGACGCGCTTCAACGACAATCAGCGCCTGCACATTTTTGTCGTGGACGTGAGCTCGAAGCAAATCCGCCAACTCACCCAGGGCAACACCGACGAGCATTCCATCGACTGGTCGCCCGACGGCAAAGAGCTTCTCTTTGTTTCAAATCGCGAGCCCAATCAAGACGAGTTTTTCAATTACGATATTTTCGCGCTGCGCGTTGCCGACAACGGCATTCGCCGCTTGACGGCCACGGAGTCTAACGAGTACGACCCGTTGTGGTCGCCAGACGGCAAGCGCATCATCTATCGCGGCACGCGGCGCGGGCTCACCGACCGCGAAACCACCATGGAGGACACGCACGTCTGGCTCATGAACTCCGACGGCAGCGACCGCCGTGAAATCGGCGCGTTTCTTGACGATCGCCAAGGTGCTCCCCAATGGTCGCCGGATGGCAGTGCGGTATATTTCTCCGTCCAGGAACGCGGCAGCATTCACCTCGTGCGCCTGCCGATTTCAGGTGGCAAGCCCGAATACGTCGTGAAAGATGTCGGGACGGTGGCCGGCTGGTCCGTGGGTAAAGACGGCACGCTGGCCTTTGGCTTCGCGTCGCCCCGAGACATGTCTGAGCTGTACCTCAAAGCCGGTAACGCCGCGCCGCGCAAGCTTACCGATCTGAATGCGCAACTACTCAGTGGAAAGCAGATCGCGGAAGTCGAGTCATTCACCTTCGTCAGCAACGACAACAAGTTCGAAGTCGAGGCCTTTCTCACCAAACCCTTGGGCATGACCGCCACATCCAAGCATCCGCTCATCGTGAACATTCACGGCGGGCCCCACGGCCAGAATGGTCCGTCATTCAATTTCAAGAATCAGGTCTACGCGGCGCGTGGCTGGGCCACGCTGAACGTCAACTATCGCGGTTCGAGCGGATATGGACAGAAATTCGCCGACGCCGTCTTTGGCGATCAGGACGGAAACGAAGGCCAGGATGTCCTGTACGGCGTGAGCGCGGCGGTGCGCCGCTATCTGTGGATTGACCGCGAGCGGATGGGTATCGAGGGCGTGAGCTACGGCGGCCAGCTTACGGATTGGCTTATCACACAGACCAATGAGTTCAAGGCCGCTGTCCCCATCGCTGGCATCGCCAACCTCGTCAGCTACAACTACATGACCTATTACAACCAGTATGAAGAAATGGAGTTCGGCCAGTTCCTGCACCAGGGCAACTTGATGGATGTTGCTTGGGAACGCTCCGCATTAAAGCATGTTGCCGCCGCGCACACGCCCACGATGCTCATGCACGGCGAAAATGACAACGACGTGCCGATTGCGGAAGCTGAACAATTCTTCATCGCCCTCAAAGACGTGGGAACCGAGGCCGTCTTCGTGCGCTACCCCCGTGAAGGTCACGGTCTCTCCGAAACCGGCCATGTGACTGACTCTACGGACCGTTGCATTGCCTGGTACGAAAAGCACTTCCCGAAGCCGGGCGCTGAGGGTGTCACCAACGTCCAGCCCTAGCGGCTGCCTCTAAAACTCCCGTTAATTCTCACCTGGGCCCATCCGACTTTCTGCTGCGCGAAGCGAAGGATAAGAATGAGGATGGGCGATCGAAGATTCCGGCCTTGCCAGAAAGAGCCTCAACTTCAAGCCCTGCAAACATCAGTGTATGCCGATACTCTTTGCCCAGGACTGGAAAAAGAAGGCCCGGTTTCCCGGAGCCGCTTCCGCGAATCTCTGAGGTTATCGAGACGTGGTGCTTATCCGTTGTTTTCGGTGCCTGCGGTCGCCGCCGCAGCCACTTCCTCGCGGCTCGCGCGCTTGATGCGCGCGGCTTTGCCCTTCAGATCGCGCAGGTAATACAGCCGCGCGCGGCGAACTTTGCCCTTGCCAACGACTTCAATCGAGCTGATTGTCGGAGAGTGCAGAGGGAAAATGCGTTCGATGCCGACGCCAAAACTGACCCGGCGCACCGTAAAGGTTGCACTGGACGCCCGGCCCTTTTTGGAGATCACCACGCCTTCGAACGCCTGGAGGCGCTCCTTCACCTTCTCGCCTTCGCCTTCTTGCAGGCGGACGTTGACGCGCACGGTATCGCCCGGTCGGAACTCGGGGAGGTCTTTGCGCAGCTGCGCTTCATGTAACTTACGAATCGCCGGATTCATGTTCCTGTGTCCTTTTAGACCCACTTCTGGCGGGGCCAACTCTTCAAAGGCAAACTCTAATTATAGGGAAAACTTAAGAAAATGCCTAGCGGATTTGAGCCGCGGTGTGATTTCTTCCGTTTTTCTGACTGCGCCCCAGACCCCCATTCCCGCGCTAGGCCGATGCCTCCACTGACGAATCCCGGTGAATAATCACCTGCGCAAAGCGCTCCATTTCCTCGAGTTGCGGGCTGAATTGCAGCAGCACAAGATCAACGCCCGCGGCTTCGAATTGCGTGATCCGTTCCGCAACCTGTTCCGGCGTCCCAACTAGCCCCGACCGAAGTCCGCGATTCGAAACCGAATAATCTTCCAAGGAAACTCGCTGGTCCAGTTGCGTCCCCGCCAGCCATTGCT
>QHYF01000183.1:0-2762 GCA_003224075.1 Acidobacteriota bacterium | reverse complement strand
GCTGGTAATTTGCGTAGCCCGCCGCCGATTGCTGCACGTCCGTGATGCGCCGCAGCTCGTCCTGAGCTTCTCGTTCCGTCTCCCGAACGATGGCATAACCCGCCACGCCGAATTTGAGCGGTGTTAGGTTGTGCCGCGCCCGGCGCTCGCGCAGATCCTCGATTTTTTCCCGCACACGCTCCGGCGGATCTCCGTGCATCAAGTACGCGTCGCACTTTTCGGCAATCAGCTCTTTCGCGGCCGGCGATTCGCCGCCCGCGTAAAGCGTTGGCCGCGGTTTCGCCACCGGTTTCGGCTCGAGAACGTTATCCTCAACCCGGTAATATTTCCCTGAATACGAAAAATGGTCCCGCTTCCAAACGCCATCCAGAACGTCAAGCCATTCGCTGGTGCGCGCGTAGCGGTCGTCGTGTTGTTCGAACGCCACGCCGTATTTGCGCGCTTCGTCCGCCCACCAGGAAGAAACCACGTTCAGCGTGAGCCGCCCATTGCTGATGTGATCGATGTTGGCGGCATGTTTCGCCAGCAGCGCCGGCAGGTGAAACGTCGGCCGCACCGCCACCATCAGTTCGATTCGTTCGGTTACGGCCGCAAGTGCCGCTGCGGTTGACCACGCATCCAGCGAATTTGCTTCCGCGCCCTTGATGTCGTTCAGGTTCAGCTCCGCGATAAGCGTCAGATCGAAGCCGATTTGTTCGCTGCGCTGCGCAAGCTTCTTCACATACGCCCAGCTCGCCTCCATGTTTTCGTTTTCCACGTTGCGCAGCCACCCGCCGAACACTGGAAGCCAGTAGCCATATCTCATCGCTGACCTCCTCTTGCCCCAACTCGCTCGCTGCGCTTCGCCTCGTGGCGCTGCGCCTCTGCAATCAGGAAGTCCGCCAGCCGCGTGTAGGGATTAAAGCCGATCACCTTCACGGGATCAGCGACGAAATTTGAAAGTGCGTTCACGTCGTAATACATCTGCCGCCCGCTGCGGTCGTCGCTGACATATTCAACTCCCCCAACCTCGACGCCCGCAAGTTCCACGATTCGCTCGACATCTTCGATCACCTGTCGCGGTGGCTCGTAGCCTTCCACTTTCATTCCGCTCTTCGGCGCGTCCACCGGGCAGGCGATGCGCTTCAGCTCTTCGCCTCTCGTGTTCTGGCAAATGTCCGCCGGACACAGGTTGTAACTCTCTCCGGTGATGTGAATTCGAATCGCATAGAGAAATTTTCCTCCCAGAACTTCCACGCGCGTGATGATTCCGTCGCGTGCCGTGAACGCTTCCTGCACCAGCGCCGTGGAATCGATGCCAAAGTACAGGCGATTCGCTTCTACCGCGCTGCGCAACTCTTCTTTCGAATTAAATCTCTCGATCCCCGCTCCGCTCCCGCCGATATTCGGCTTCAGCACCACTGGATACCCGATGGCCTCCGCCGCCGCGAGCGCCTGCGAGGGATGATTGATGACCCGCGCTTTCGGATACGGCAGTCCCAACCTTTCCAGATTCGAAAGCTGCAGCGCTTTCGAAATCTCGTGGCTGAAGCAGCGGTAGCCGTTCACCACTCGCACGCCTTTCGCTTCAAGGTGCGCGAGATAGTTCAGCGTGTAGAAGATCTCATGACCCAACCCGCGTTGCCACGCCGAAGGGCTCATCCGATTGAACAGCAGCGAATATTCCAGCTCGGGCAACCCTACGTCGTAATAGTGATGCCGAGCATCGATCTTCAGCCAGTTCGCGCCGCGCTCATCCATCTGCTGAAACAGCGGCCGGAACCAGTCGGGATGCTCGTAATAAATCGCAATGGGCTTTTCGAGCTCGCGCCCGTTGCCGTTCGTTGCGTTGTTCATGAAGCCTCACGTTTCCTGGCTGACCCGTGCTCGTCCGCAAATGAAAACGGCCGCTGCTTCTGAGCGGCCTCGAAATTCTTCCAGCTATGAACCTGCTCTAAACCGAAGAACGTCCGCTGCCGCTCTGCGCGGTGCCCATACAGATGCAGCAGCACGGACAGGCGCAGACCTCTTGCAGTTCCGGGCATGCCTGCCCGTTCGTGCTCTTTCTGATCCTTGGGCCGCTTGTCATGAAATCCTTGCTGACTCTCTGCAGAACCCGCGACGCCTCAGCAGACGCGCTAAATTTGACTTTCTCATGTTTGAAGCGAAGACCGCAAGAGCTTCCCGTTTATTCCCTGCCGAGCAAATCCGGGCGGTTCCGGCGGGTTTTCTCGATAGCAGCGGCCCGCCGCCACTTTTCGACTTCCGCGTGGTTTCCTCCAATCAGAACCTCGGGAACGGCCCAGCCGCGATATTCCGCGGGTCGCGTGTAGTGTGGAAAATCCAGCAGAACATGATTCGTAACTTGTAATTTGTGACTCGTGCGCATGGACGCATCGGTTGCCAGACGTTTGCTGAATGATTCGTTCTGCGACGAGGCTTCGTTTCCCAGCGCCCCGGGCAGAAGCCGCGTGACCGCATCGATCACCAGCAGGGCGGGAAGCTCCCCGCCGCTGAGCACGAAATCGCCGACCGACACTTCTTCCGTGGCCAGATATTCCGCGACGCGCTCGTCCACTCCTTCATATCGACCGCAAATAAAAATAATCCGCTCGAGCTGCGCGTAACGCCGCGCCATTTCCTGGTTAAAGAGTTTTCCGGCAGCCGACATCAGCACGATCGCCGTTTTTGGATCGGGCGCGCTTCGCTCCGTCGCACTGCCGGCACTCTTGCCGGCCAGCGACTCCACCGCTTCAAACAGCGGCTCCGGCTTCAGCACCATG
>QHYF01000182.1 GCA_003224075.1 Acidobacteriota bacterium | reverse complement strand
CAAACACATTCACGCCTGCGAAGAATGCAACGGCCAACCCTGCCAGCGCGACCGAATGAAAGACCGCAGCCTCCCCTAACATCACGGAGGCGACGCTCCAATACATGGGATTCCGCACAAGGCCATAGGGCCCTTCCACTACGAGTTTTTTCGGCGGGTCGATTGGCAGCGGCGTGCCTTTGCCGCGAAGCGCGAAGCCCCAAAAGGCGCACGCGAAGTAAAGTGCAATTCCTG
>QHYF01000181.1 GCA_003224075.1 Acidobacteriota bacterium | reverse complement strand
AACAAACGGCGTCGTGAATCCGGCATGGCCACCTCCCGAAACAGGGTCCAAATCGGCAGCGCGGCCGTGGACAATTCCTAGGTTTAGCCCCTTTTTGGTTCTTTCGCAAGGGCGCACGCAGAAATGCAGAAACGACTTTGCACTTCGGGCCGTCTATTGGGGTTGGGGGATTCGAGGTTGCGCGGGGCGAGCAAATTAGGTTCAATGCTTGCGCCCAGTTTCAGAAGGGGGGAATAAGGATGAGAAAAGAATTTGCATTCTTGGGGGCAGGAGCTCTGACCCTAGGTCTAATGGCAGCCCTGGGTTCAGCTCAAATGGACAAAGCTTCGCGGCCCAGCCCGGCGGCGAAAGCTACCTGCGCACTAGGAGACGGAAAGACGATCACTGTGGATTATTCGAGCCCGCGAGCGAAGGGGCGCAAAATCTTCGGCGGATTGGTCCCTTATGGCGAAGTGTGGCGCGCGGGCGCGAATGAGGCAACCACTTTCGTTACCACGGCTGACCTCATGGTGGGCGGGAGCCACGTGCCAGCGGGCAGCTACACCATTTTTACGATTCCCAACCAGGACAAGTGGACGCTGATCATCAGCAAAAAAACCGGCGAGTGGGGTATCCCCTACCCTGGCACAGACAGCGATCTCGTGCGTGCGGACATGAAAGTGTCGAAACTGCCCTCAGCGGTCGAGAATTTCACCATCGGATTCGACAAGGCAGCCGGCGGCTGCACGCTGCGGATGGATTGGGAGACGACGCGGGCGTCCGTGGAAATATCAAAGATGTAATCGCCAGCGAACTCGAGAAACAAGAAAGATGCGCCCCGCGATTTGCCGGCGCATCTTTTTTTGCCCGGTCGGATGCATAAACACCTAGAGCCTTATGAGCCTCGTTGCAGCCGCGCCGTGCCGCGGTCGACGAGCATGACGGCCCCGATAACCATGGCGGCGGAAACGAGGACGTTGAGCGTGACGGCCTCGCCAGCGAGGAGCCAGCCGAGAAGAACGGCAACGACGGGATTGATGTAGGTGTGTGTCGCCACGAAAGTGGGAGAATAGTGCTCCATGAGCCAGTTGTAGGCCGTGAAGGCCACAATTGACCCAAACACGATTAGATAGGCGAGCGCCAGCCAGGAGCGCGAAGAAACGGACGCAATTGAAAAGCCGCGGTACTCGCGCGCAACCGTGCCGGCGAGGAGCAGTTGCAAGGAACCAGCCAACAAGGAAAGCGCGGACAAAAGAAGCGGATGCCCGGAAAGATGTGACCTCCGGGAATACACAACACCCACACCCCAGGAAAAGGCGCCGAGCAGCACGACAAGCGAACCGATAAACACTCCTGGACCGGATGTCAGCGCACTCCTGCCCATCAAGAGGCCCACGCCTCCGAATCCTAGAAAAATTTCAGCGAGAAGCGTGCCATTCAAACGCCATTGCCTGGCGGCGGCAGCGGAGAGAATGAAGACCCAGATGGGTTCGCTGGCGACGAGCAGAGAGGCCAGACCGGAAGGGACCTTCTGCTCAGCCCAGTGCAAGGTGCCGTGTCCGCCAAGAAAAAAGAAGGCGCCAATGATGATGCTGGCGCGGACTTGCGCCCAGGTGGGCCGCAGGCGCTTGGCCAGGCACCACAGGAAGAGAATAACGCCCGCAGTCAGGTGCCGGAAGCCGGCGGTGTAAAGCGGGGGAATCGTTTCGACAGCATAGCGAATGCCGAGGTACGTCGAGCCCCAGATGAGATAGATGGCCAAAAAACAAAATACGACCGTAGCGCGATTCAACTGCGGCCGGGCGCCGGCGGTAGCCTTTGGAAGGCCTTCCACAACTGCCGCTGATTTCGTGGACATCGGTTCAGCATCACCGTGGCCGCGGAGGAACTCTGTGACTGAAAATCAGGACTTCCGCGGCCGGATGAGCGCGAGAAACTCATCGCGAGTCTGCTTATTGTGACGGAATGCGCCGAGCATGGCGCTGGTCACGGCCGAGCCGTGCTGCTTTTCGACGCCGCGCATCTGCATGCACAGATGGCGAGCTTCGATGATGACTCCCACGCCCTGCGGAGCGAGTTTTTCCTCGATGGCGTGGGCGATCTGGCTGGTCATGCGCTCCTGAATCTGCAGCCGGCGCGCGAACATGTTCACCAGGCGGGCGACCTTGCTGAGCCCGAGGACCCGCTTGTCCGGCAGATAGGCCACGTGAGCCTTGCCAAAGAACGGCAAGACGTGGTGTTCGCAAAGGCTGAAGAACTCGATGTCCTTCACTACCACCATTTCATCGTAGGCCACGCTGAACGTCGCGCCATTCAGAACGTGATCGAGGTTTTGGTGGTAGCCGCTGGTCAGGAACTTCAGGGCTTTCTCGAAGCGTTCCGGCGTCTTGCGCAACCCTTCGCGGTTCGGATCTTCGCCAATCAATTTGATAATCTCGCGCAGGTGGCAGGCAATCTTACGCGCGTCGATTTGTTTATCGTCCTGCAAAAGAATTTCTTCGGTTGGCTTGGTCACGGCCGATTCCCTTCTTGATTGTCCCCGGCGTATTCGAAGCTGTTCTTTCCGGTCTCTTCGACACGAACGCGTTCAAGCTTCGCCGTGGGAAAGTTTTTCAGGCGCTGAAAAATCTCCATGCACAAATTTTCCGTAGTGGGCACCTTTTCGCGGAACGCGGGGACATCTTCGTTGAGCGATTTGTGGTCGAACTCCTCGAGCACCTCGCGTTGGACGAAGGCGTCCAGATCAGCGAGATTCGCGATCATGCCCGTGGCCGGGTCCACGTCTCCTGACAGGCTGACCTCCACGACATAATTGTGTCCGTGGCCATAAGGGTTGTTGCACTTCCCATAGACGCGGCAATTCTCCTCCTCGCTCAGATGAGGGCTATGCAACCGGTGCGAAGCCGAAAAGCGATACCGGCGCCCGAGCTCGATTTTGACTGCATTGTTCATCGCTTCACCGCCGGGTTCGCGCCGTTGCGGTAACAATCCGCGAAAAGTTCCGGCGACTCATACAGCCGGACGCGATGCAATTTGCCTTGCGTGATTTTTGGATCGAGCAACTGCCAGATCACGCGCGCAACATTTTCGCAGGTCGGAATCTGTCCGGCCAGCTCCGCAACTTCATAATTCAAATGACGATGATCCATGCGTTGCATCACTTCGCGCTCGAGAATATCCTTCAGTTCTTTCAGGTCAAGTACCATGCCGGTCGTCGGATCGGGCTCGCCCGCCACCGTGACCTCCAGCGTATAATTGTGTCCGTGGCCATGCGGGTTATTGCACTTTCCAAAGATTCGACGGTTCTCCTCCGCCGAAAGATTCGGATTGTGATAGACGTGTGAAGCCGAAAACTCGGTTTTTCGCGTCAGAAGAACCATAGCTGTCTGCTTATTTTACCGATTCTGGAGCTCCAAGGGAGTACTCCCGGCCTTTCCATTTAATTCTTCCGTATACGTGGCTCCGGTAGGAAGCCCAGAGCACACCAATGTACAGCGCCACCGCGGGCACATAATAGAAGATGAAAGAGAAAGGGTAATGGTTACGAGAGAGATCGAGGCCGTAGCTGGTTTGGCGGCCAATCAGCAGCAATACCCCCAGGAAAAGCAGCAAAGGATATTTCAGTCCCGCCAGGATCAGCAGCAACGGAATCCAGGGCAGGCATGACTCCATTTCCCGAAGAGCAGCCCACCGCGTGCCGCCCGTCAAACGATAGAGGTTTTTCTTCCAGCCCTGCCACATCGCGCCGAAGGAGCGGTACATGCGCACGCGCACGATGCCCTTGCCGGAACCGAACCAAATGCGCTGACCCGCGGATTTCACGCGAATGGCCAGGGCGACGTCTTCGAGGAGTTCGCCGGCGACGCACGCATGGCCGCCGATGGCGTCGTAAACATCGCGCCGCATCATCAAAAACTGGCCGTTCGCGGCGGCGACGGCGGAGTGGGCATCATTCACCTTCTCATACGAGAAGTGCTTGGCCAGCCGAAGATAGATGTAAGGGATCAGTGCTTTTTCGTACCAGGTCTCGGTGATCTGCTCCGGAGAAAAAGAGACCAGAGCAGCATGGTGTTGCTGAGCAATTTGCAGCGCGCTGGCCGCGGAATTTAGCTCGTGCTGTGCGTCGGCATCGGTGAAAAGAAGCCACGCGCCCTTTGCTTGCTTCGCGCCGGTCCAAAGGGCGTGGTTCTTACCGACCCAGCCATCGGGCAATTCGCCGGATTCCAGCAGGCGCAGGTTTGGGACTTTCTCCATGAGTTTGCGAACCACGCTCGCGGTCCCGTCTGTGGATTGATCGTTTACCACCAGGATTTCGAGAATTTCCTGCTGGCGCGCCAACGATTCGATGCATGCCGCAAGAACCGCTTCCTCGTTCCGCGCCGGCACAATCGCGGTGACGGAAGGCGGGACGCGCGGCGGGTCAGGAATTTCGCCGTAAGGAGGATTGTGCGCGTCCATGGTCATATTCTATTTGGATGCGGAAGGGTCGTTTCCCGACTGATGGAATTGAGCTAGTATAGCAGTTGACCTCATTGCGGTCACACTTGGCACGATGGGAATCCTTCGGAAAATGGCGGCCTGGAGCGTATTGGCGTTGGCTGCGCTGGTTGTGGCGTTCTTTGCCATGCCGATGTACCGCCAGGGCGAGCCCACCGTCGCGGGCAAGAAAGCGCAGGACTTCCCCTTGGAAATCGCGGGAAAGCCCGGCCATCTTACCGATCTGAAGGGCAAGGTCGTAGTCCTGAATTTCTGGGCGACCTGGTGTTCGCCGTGCGTCGAAGAGACTCCCGCGCTGAATAAGCTCCAAAAATATATCGACTCGCGAGGCGGAATGGTTCTGGGCGTGAGCGTGGATGAAGATCCTGCCGCGTACGACAAATTCCTGAAGGACCAAGGCGTGATTTTCCCCACGTTTCGCGAACCCACGCGGAAACTCGCACTCGACTACGGCACCTCGATGTACCCGGACACCTACATCATTGACCGGCACGGGAAGATTGCGCGCAAGTTCTTCGGCCCGCAGCAGTGGGACTCACCAGGTATGCTCGCCTACTTCGACGCCATCCTCGGCCAAGTCTAACCCGAGTCTCTTTTTTTGCAGTGTGTCAGCCAGGCAGGCCGTAAAGTATGTAAATTTCCTGAAGAATTAGTTGACTTCTGATTTCATTGTGGTAAGCTACATCGCAGGGAAAACTGGGCCGCCTTTGGAGTGCGGCAGTTCACCCCGGCTCCTATCGGGGCGTATGTGCCGTTTTATCCTC
>QHYF01000164.1 GCA_003224075.1 Acidobacteriota bacterium | reverse complement strand
ACTTTGCGGGTCCCGGCAAGAGACACCGGGATGATCGGAACGCCGGTCGCCACTGCGGCCTTGAACGCACCAAGCTGGAAAGGCCGCACACCATTTTCCCCCGTGAAGGTGCCTTCCGGGAAAACAAAAACAGACTCGCCGTTGCGCAAGAATTCTTCGATCTCCTGCGCCTGGCGCAATCGTGAGTCCGGGTCAGTGCGGTCAAACTTGAGATGTCCCATCCGCTCCAGGAACGTGCCGATGAAGGGCATTCTCCGGACTTCCAATTTCGCCACGAAGCGGTAATGCACACCGAGGCCCAGCATGAGCGGCAACACATCGAAATAGCTGGCGTGATTGGACGCATAGATTTTTGCGCCCGGCGTGTCCATGTGCTCCTTGCCCACGACGCGCACGGGGCATCCAATGAGCGCGAACAATACTTTGAGAGCGGAAGAGGTGAAACGTCCTGCCTTGCGATGATCTTTGATGAATCGCACCATCACCCAGGCGGGAACAATCCAGAGCGCAAAGACGATGATGGAATACAGGCCGTACAAAATCTCAAGCCCGCGCTTCAGGCCGGCAAGAAGCTGGCTGCCGAGATTGCGCAAGGCGCTTCCCGTCCCCAGACGCGCGATCTGCAACCAGGCTGGGGCTCTGGAGGCCGAAAGGGTTCCCGCCAAATAAAGTTGTTTGGTTTCTTCGCGGCGCAATTTACCGCTCGAGGTTTTCGGGATGCTGCCCGGCGGGATCAACTCCACGCGATCGGGCGGAAGCCCCAATCCCCGCGACACTTGTTCCGTCACCGAAGATGCGATCGCCGCGCGACGAGCTGCATCACGTTCACGCGTTTCGGCAACGACGACCAGCTTCTCCGTGCCCGTGGCCTCGTCCACCAATCCGAACGCGACGATGCAACCCTTCCGGATCCCCTCGGCGCGCGCCGTGAGCTCTTCGACTTCGTGCGGATACAAATTGCGTCCGCCCTTGATGATGATGTCCTTCACGCGCCCAGTGACGTAGATTTCGCCGTCAGCGCGATACGCGCGGTCACCGGAGTCCACCCAGGCGTATTCACCTTCTTCTGTCGCAGGACCCAGCGGCAGCAGCGCTTGCGTCGCTTCGGGATTACGGTAATAGCCGCTGGTTGCCGAAGGCCCGCGAAACCACAGGAAACCTTCCGAGCGGTCTGGAACTTCGTTCCCGTGGTCATCCACGATGCGGACCTCGTGCCGCGACAGCGGTTTTCCCGAAGAAACAAACGCGATTGCGGTTTCGTCTTCCGGCGCAGCGGGAATGGCGCGTCCTTGGGCCGTGAACGTCTCGCGCTCCACGCGATCGATGAGCGGGCCACGATTGAGCGGGGGCACGGTCACGCCCAGCGAAGCTTCGGCCAAGCCGTAGACGGGAAGCTGCGCTTCGTGTCGGAAGCCGTAACTTGCGAAGCGATTGGCAAAGCGCTCCAGCGTTTCCGGATTCACCGGCTCCGCCCCGTTCAGAGCCGCGCGCCACGAACTGAGATCCACGCCCTTGATATCCTTGTCGGCGATTTTGCGGACGCAGAGCTCGTAGGCAAAATTGGGCGCGGCCGTGATGGTGCCGCGATGTTTGTGAAAGGCCTGGAGCCAGCGTTCCGGCCGCGTCAAGAAAGCAAGCGGGGACATCACCACCACGGGGATGCCAAAATGCAACAGCGTAAGCCAGGCGCCGATCAAGCCCATGTCGTGGTACAGCGGAAGCCAGGTCACGCCCACGTCATCGGGCGCGAGCTGCACCGCTTCGCCAATCGCGCGCATGTTGGCGAGCAGGTTCGCATGCGTGAGCATGACACCTTTGGGATCCCCCGTCGAACCGGAGGTGTACTGCAGCAGCGCAAGGTCGCCGCCTTTGCGCGCGCGGCTTCCCGTCAGGTGGAGCGGTAGCACACCGGGAGCAGGTGGAGGAGCTTTGTCGGCCGCTTCGATCAGTTTTTCCGCATCCGCGACGGCCGTGAGCGACCGCACGCGGGGTCGCAGCAATTTCGCCACTGCTTCGGCACGGCGGAACGTCAGCAGCAGACAGACCTCCGCATTGTTCAGAATCGCCGATTGCCGCGCGGCGTATTCCTCGATGCGGTCCGCCCGGAAAGGCGGGTAGATGGGCACGGGAATCGCTCCTGCCAGGAGTATCCCGGTGTACGAGACAAAAAATGCGCGCGAAGTCGGCAGCATCAAGGCCACACGTCCGCCCGCGGGCACACCGCGCCGAGCCAGCTCTGCGGCGCAGCGCTGCCCAGCGGCGTACAACTCCCCAAATGTCATCGTGAGGGCGCGTTCTTCGCCATCGGTGTCTTCGGTGATCAACAGGTGCGTGCGCTCGGCATCCTGGGCCGCTCGATACCGTATGACGTCGATGAGGGTCTCCGCGGAAAAGACTCCTGCGTCTGCGGCCGCGCGGTGCAGCTTTTGCGTGGTCACCGAAGCCCGCAATGCCGGAGCGACTTCCGCGTCCTCTGCGCTGGTGCGGGGTGACGCGAGAATCATGCGCTCCAAATCCTCCGGCGTGTTCGCTTCGGAAGCTGCGCGGTCAGGCAAACGCACGTCAAACGCCGTTTCCAGCCGCGCCAGCAATTCCACGCGTTCCAGGCTGCCAAGTCCCAGGTCGCGGTCGAGCTGCGAGGCTGGGTTAAGCATGGGCAGCGCGCCCTGGCTGCCAAGCTCATTTAGCAGGCCACGAATCACGTCCAACACGCGTTCGCGCACGGCCGAGCGGTCAAGTTGAGCGACAGAGGTAGCCACGGGACTCACGAAGCGGTTCGTCTTCTTCAGCGAGAGGCTATCACGCCAAACCCAGCATTGCCATCCACAAGGCGGCAAATCATGTTTCAGGCGCTTTTCTTCGCCGCTTGCGGAACCGAGAAGCCCCGCGGCAACAGCGTTGTGGAAAGGTCCACGCCGGAAAGGTCGGCGCCGGTCAAGTCCGTCTCGCGCAGAATGGCTACGCCCAGGTCCGCGCCGGAGAATTTTGCGCCGTTCACGTTGGCGAGGCGCAGATTCACGTTTCGCAGGTGCGCACCCTGAAAATTCACATTTGAAAGATCACAACGGAAAAACTCCACCCCGCTGGCCTGCGCTTCCGTCAAATCCGCGCCGGGAAGAATCGCTTCGGTCATGTCCGTATTGCGCAGATCGGCTTTTCGCAGGTTTGCCGCGGAGAGATCCGCGCCCGGCAGCTTGGCCCCGCGGAGGTCCGTCCTTTCCAGGTTTGCGTTGCGAAGGATTGCTCCGCTTAGGTTTGCCCCGCTCAGGTCCGTGCGAGAAAGCTCCGCTCCGGTCAAGTCGGCCCGCGCCCCGCCGTCCTTGCCGCGGAAAAAGCGCTCGTGCGCTTCCAGGATTTCGGCGAGAGTCCTCCCATTGTGCTTGATGCTCTTCGGTTTCCTGAGTCCCATAGTCCTACCGCAACCGGCGATTTCAGCCTCATATTTTACTGGAAGTGGCGGGCGGAACTCCACGCGTTTCATGACATCTCACTTCTGTCCAAGCCCCCGGCGTGTGATAGTGTGAAAGGAGTGGTCTCGGATTGTGCGGACAGGTCTCGCGGCGTGAAGCTCGTCACAAACCTTGGCGTGAGGGATGCCCGCATCGGCGAACTTAGGGGCTGCATCGGTGCCGGCAACGAAACGATGCTTAGGCGCTTCTCATTCGAAGTTTGGTGAGGGAAAATGAGGCACTCGTGCGCGCCTTTCTGTCTGTTGATCTTCTACTTGGTAGCTGCCAGTTCGTGCTGCGCGCAGGACCGCGAGGACGAAATTGTCGCCAATCTTGCCGGCGGCCAAGTGATTGTTCACGTCGCGAAAGACGCCATCGTTTTTGCCGCCATCGATCATCCTGTCGAGCGGAATTCCATTCCCCCGCGCGTGCTGGCCCTGGATTCCACGCATATCGCCGTTTTATTCGGCGCGTCGGAGTGGCGGATTCCCTCCGATCCGAAACCTGTTCGCTTGGACCGCAATTTTCAGCGCATTGCCGCGAAAGATCCTCGCTACCAATCGGCCCCCGGTGAAGCAGAACCCGACCTGGAGACCATTGGCATCGCCTTTCTCGAAAAGCTCCGCCCACTCGTCGGACAGCTGCACCACAAGCTCGATTTCTCGCCCGATGAACCCATCTTACAGGTCGTCATCATCGGCTACGCTCCCAACGACTACGGCCCCGAAGTGTGGGTCACTGAATATCGCATCGAGCAGGAGCAAATCGCCACGCGCGGCGATTACTGGCAGACGCGCATCCTCCGCCCGCGCTTCACTCAACTCTACCCGCCGGAAAAACATGCGCCGCGCACGATCGTGGAGAGCCGATATCCCCCCGACGCCAAAGGTTCGACGCTGACCGAGTTGATACAGGGCAATGACCCGCGCATCACCCATCTCGGTTCCAGTGAACCACGTTTCGCCAAGGTGCTGGAAGACATCAATCGTGGCCAGGCGCAAAAAGCCCCTCCCGTCGATTCCGCTGATTTCATGCGCGCCGTCCTGCCCTTGGTTGCCGGTGACGCTTCATTTGTCCTTGGCACGATGGACGAGCGGCGCGGGTTCGAATGGATGGTCCCGCCGGACGAGCCGGTCGAAAAGGCACAGGAAGACAAGGACCGACCACGCGACGCGCCTACGCTTCGGCGAAAGCCCAAGCCTTAATTTTCAGGGAGTTTTTCGATGGCATCACCGCGGCGAATCATTCCGCCCTCCAGCACGCGGCAGAGCATTCCTCGGCGTCCCCAGAGCTCTCGGCGAAGCCCGGGCCGGATTCTTTCCATCTGATCGCAAGGAGTGCAGACCGCGCTGACTTCCAGTCGGGCCTCGCCGACGCGGAGCAGTTGGCCAACGGGTAGGCTGTTCACGTTCAGGCCGTCGGTCGTAATATTCTCCCGGATGGCGCCCGGCGGCACGTCTATGGCCTCCATAGTCTCCCTGTCCACCAGCAGAATCTGTCGCTTTCCGCCGGGCTGGGCATGGGCGCAGCCCTCAAAGCCGGAATCCGTCACGACCCGAACTTGCGAGAGTTCTTCCATCGGCAAACGCTTCTTCGCAGCGCGGAAGAGATTTTGCACTCTTGCCATACTCTAATCTCCTGCAGCCTTCAATCGGGTCGCGTGAGCGCCGATATCTTTCCGGTAGTGCATTCCATCAAAGTGGATCTTCGACGCAGCTTGGTAAGCCAACGCCAAGGCGGCGTCAAGAGATGAGGCCGCCGCGGTGACGCCAAGCACGCGCCCGCCGCTCGTTATAATGGTGCCTCCTTCTTGTTTCGTACCGGCATGCAGCAGCTTCACACCGGTAATCTGATCT
>QHYF01000163.1 GCA_003224075.1 Acidobacteriota bacterium | reverse complement strand
AAAAGTCGAGGGCACCAGCATGGCCCCGTTGCTCTCCGACCAGGAACGCATTTTCATCAACAAGTTCGTCTATCGCTTCGAGCCGATTCAGCGCGGGGACGTTGTTGTGTTTTGGTATCCGCTGGATCGCACAAAATCTTTTATCAAGAGAGTCGTGGGTTTGCCCGGCGAGACCGTGGAGATTCGTCAGGGCGCGGTGTACGTCAACGGCAAGGTTGTCCCCGAGCCGTACGTCCCGCCGCAGTATGAGGACCTGAGTGATTTCGGCCCGGTGCGCGTGCCCAGGGATAGTTATTTCGTGATGGGGGATCATCGCGTCAGTTCGAATGACTCCCGCGTGTTCGGGCCCGTCGCCAGCCGCTTCATTTACGGCCGCGCCGTCTTCGCCTACTGGCCGGTGGATCATTTCGGTTCGCTCTCGGCCACGGACGCCGACACAAAGTGACTGGCATAATTTTGATGACAGGTTCGGGAGGACACACTGACCGAAGTTCAGCACCGACCCGCCATTCTCGCACTGGAAGACGGGCGCGTCTTTAAGGGCCGGGCAGCCGGCGCGATCACGCGCCGCGGCGGCGAAGTCGTTTTCAACACCAGCCTCACCGGTTACCAGGAAGTTTTCACCGACCCCAGCTACGCCGGGCAAATTGTCTGCTTGACTTATCCGCACATCGGAAACGTGGGCGCCAACCTCGAGGATGAGGAATCCGGCCGGCCCTTCATCGAGTCGCTCGTGGTGCGCGAGTTTTCACAGGTCTCTTCGAACTGGCGATCGGCGGAAACAGCCCAACTGTATTTGAATCGTCACAAAATCCCGGCTATCTGGGATATCGACACGCGGGCGCTGGTGCGGCACATTCGAAACGTCGGCGCGCTGCGTGGGATGGTTTCGACCGATGGGACGCCCGCGGAGCAGCTGGTTTTTGAAGCCAAGCAACTTCCCAGCATGGCAGGGCAGGAACTCGCCAGTCGCGTCACCTGCGGCAAACCCTACGGCTGGGAGAAAGGTTCCGTTGAGCTGGCAATTTCGCCTTGGTCCGAAGAGATGGGCGAAGCGGATGGAGACGAGGAGACCCGGAGATATCGGGTCGCCGCTTATGATTTTGGCATCAAGCAAAACATTCTGCGTTTGCTGGTGGACCATAACTGCGACGTCTGGGTTGTCCCCGCGCAAACACCCGCCGAGGATGTTCTGGCGTTGAAGCCGGACGGTGTCTTCCTTTCGAATGGCCCGGGCGATCCTGAACCGGTTGCCTACGCCGTGGAAAATATCAAGAAGCTGATCGGGAAGGTGCCGGTGTTTGGGATTTGCCTGGGCCATCAACTGTGCGGGCTGGCTCTGGGCGGGAAGACCTTTAAGCTGAAATTCGGCCATCACGGTTCGAATCATCCGGTCAAGAATCTGCTCACGGAGCAAGTGGAAATTACCGCTCAGAATCATGGGTTTTGCGTCGATCCGGATTCGCTGCCTTCCCGCGACGTGGAGATCACGCATGTCAACTTGAACGATCACACCAATGAAGGCATGCGCCACAAGAAGTTGCCGCTGTTCAGCGTGCAGTATCACCCCGAAGCCTCGCCCGGGCCGCACGACTCGCACTATCTGTTCAATGATTTTGTGGAGTTGATGGGAAAATGGAGAGGGAAGTAACCTCGGTCGTTGGACATTTCATTCGTACCTTGTTTCGAACGCTGAAGAAATGGCTAGCCGAGCGGGAAAATAGCGATGCCGAAACGCAAAGACATGAAGAAGGTTCTGATTGTCATTGCGGTGGCGCTCGCATCCTCGCGGACGCTGGCCCAGACTCCAAAGCTCAACATCAAGACCAGGCACGGCTTACCGATGGAGGAGCAGCGCAAGGAACAAATGGAACGCCTCGCCAGGCAGTACGACTTGAAGAAGTTTACGATCACGCGCGACATCATGATCGAGCGCGGGGCGATGAATCATTCCTATCCCCTCCTGACTCTGAACTTGCGTTTTCTGGACAATGACGACCTGGCGCTTTCGGCTTACGCCCACGAACAGGGGCACTGGGTCCTGATGGAACGGCATCGTGCCGACAACCCAGCTTTATTCCAAGACCTGCAGCGCGCGTTTCCCAATATGGAGATTCAGGTTCTGCAGGGCGACGGCGAGCTCCGCAGCAGCTATTTTCATATCGCGGTTTGCATGCTCGAATGGCAGGCCATGGAAGATCTGGTCGGCCCAGAGCGGGCGCGCAAGGTGATCGAATGGAAGCAGGGCGACCACTATAAGTCAATCTATTCAACAGTGCTGGGTCGTCGCGAGCAGGTCGAGGCGGTGCTCAACCGCTACGGTGTTAAGTGGTGACGGATCGCGTGCGCGCGGCGCGGAAGGCGCGCCGAACTGGCAACTGAAAACGGAGAGCCGGAGAACTTGCCCAAACGTAAAAACATCAAGAAGATTCTGATCATCGGGTCGGGTCCGATCATTATCGGCCAAGCCTGCGAATTCGATTATTCAGGAGCGCAGGCCTGCAAGGCGCTGCGCGCCGAGGGCTACGAGGTCGTGCTGGTGAATTCGAATCCGGCAACCATCATGACCGATCCGGATCTCGCCCACCGCACCTACATCGAGCCGCTGTCAAAGGAATATCTCGCGGAGATTATTGCGCGTGAGAAGCCGGACGCATTGCTCCCGACCGTCGGCGGACAAACGGCGCTGAATCTGGCCGTAGAGCTTTCCGAGGGCGGCATCCTCGAAAAATACAAGGTGGAAATGATCGGCGCCTCGCTCCGCGCCATCAAGGTCGCCGAGGACCGCTTGTGGTTCAAGGATGCCTGCCGCAAGATTGGGCTCGAGGTGCCGGCGTCGGCGCTGGTGAATAACGCCAAGGATGCGCTGCGTCTCTGCGACCAACTGGGATTCCCGCTGGTGATCCGGCCTTCGTTCACTCTGGGCGGCACGGGCGGCTCGATCGCTTACAACAAGGAAGAGTTCGCCGAATCCATCGCCCACGCTCTGGACTTGAGTCCCGTGCATGAGGCGCTGGTGGAAGAATCCGTATTGGGCTGGAAAGAGTACGAACTCGAAGTCATGCGCGATTTCCGCGACAACTTTGTGGTGATTTGCTCGATTGAAAACTTTGATCCCATGGGCGTGCACACCGGCGACTCGATCACCGTGGCGCCCGCGCAGACGCTGACGGACAAGGAATACCAGCGCATGCGCGACGCCGCCGCTGCGATCATCCGCGAAGTGGGCGTGGAAACGGGCGGTTCGAATGTGCAGTTCGCCGTGAATCCCGAAAACGGCCGCATGGTCGTCATCGAGATGAACCCCCGCGTGTCCCGCAGTTCCGCGCTGGCCAGCAAGGCCACCGGGTTTCCCATCGCAAAAATCGCGGCCCGCTTGGCCGTGGGGATGTCGCTGGACGAAATTCCGAATGAGATAACCAAGAAGACGCCGGCTTGCTTCGAACCGACGATCGACTACGTGGTGGTGAAAATTCCCAAGTGGCAGTTCGAAAAGTTTCCCGGTGCGGACAGCACGCTGGGTACGCAGATGAAGTCCGTCGGCGAAGTGATGGCCATTGGCCGGACCTTCAAGGAAGCGCTGCAGAAGGGAATTCGCTCGCTGGAGCCGAGCGCGCCCTGGCGCGCGCCCGCGGAGACGCCGGATTCCCTGTTGCGTGAAAAGCTCGCAACGCCACGGCCGGACCGCATTCACTGGCTGCTGACTGCGGTGGAGCGCGGCCTGCCGGCGCAGGAAATTTGCGAGCTGACGAAAATCGATCCGTGGTTCATTCATCAGATCGAAGAGTTGACGGCCATGAACCGTCGCGCCGCCGCCGTGACCGTGGAAACGGCTTCGAAGGAATTGCTGCGCGAAGCGAAGCGGCATGGCGCCAGCGACGAGCAATTGGCACAAATCTGGAGAACGACGCCTGCTTCCGTGAGGCTGCAACGCGCGCGCTACGGCGTCTCGCCGGTCTTCAAGCGCGTGGATACTTGCGCCGCCGAATTCGAGTCGTTCACTCCTTATCTCTATTCGACTTACGAAGATGAAGACGAATCGGACGCCCAGTCGAGGCCCAAGATTATGATTTTGGGCAGCGGTCCGAATCGCATCGGGCAGGGCATCGAGTTCGATTATTGCTGCTGCCACGCTTCTTACGCGCTGCATGAAGACGGATTTGAAACCATCATGGTGAATTGCAATCCGGAGACAGTGTCCACGGACTACGACACCTCCGACCGCCTGTATTTCGAACCCCTCACGCTCGAAGACGTTCTTGCCATCGTCGAGCGCGAGAAGCCCCAGGGAGTGATCGTGCAATTCGGCGGGCAGACGCCTCTGAATCTTGCCCTCGAACTGAAACGCAACGGCGTGCCGATTA
>QHYF01000162.1 GCA_003224075.1 Acidobacteriota bacterium | reverse complement strand
CGATCACGAGCCCGCCAATGAGATTGGCACGGCCATGCTCGCGGAACTAGAAAAATTTGTGAGCGTGTTTGGTGTCCTCGAGCCGGAGACCTCCGCTTGCATTATTACGAGCGCGCGGCAATCCGTTTTTTCAGCGGGCGCGGACCTGCGTGAGCTGTATCACGGGGCTGCGCCATTGCCGGAGAAAGAGCACCTCGCACGCCTCCGCGAGTTCCTCGAACGCATCCATGCTGTTCTGAACACGATCGATGCCTCGCCCATGATCATGATTGCTGCTGTTCACGGCGTTTGTTTTGGCGGTGGACTCGAACTTGCCCTCGCCTGCGACATCATCATCGCCGACAAAATGGCGCGCTTCGCATTTCCCGAGCTGCGGTTAGGACTCATCCCCGGGTTCGGCGGCATCCCGCGCTTGAAACGCGATGTGGGGAATGCTTTTGTGCGAGACTTGCTTCTTACGGGCCGCACAGTCAGTGCACCTCGCGCGCAGGCTGTAGGCCTGGTGGCGCAGCTTGCTGGCGAAGGCGAAGCTCTCCGCGTCGCGCGCTCGACCGCCGCGCAAATCTCAAAATTTGACGCGGTCGCGCGCACCGCAACGAAGAAATTCATCAAGCCGATCCCCCATGAAGAGCTTCGGCGCGAGATCGACCTCTTCTGCGAGCTCTCCAAACGTCCGGCGGTCGTGGCGGCCCTGAAGAAATTTGTCGAGGATTCCGGCCCGATGCCGTATCTTCCTTAATCGCCTTTAACCGGCATCGCAAGTTCACTGTTCTCGTTCCACCTAGCATTCTTACCGGGTTCTGACCTAGCCAATCGGCGGATGTACACGTCCTCGCCTTTGCTGCATCTTGTTCATGGAGGTAGCAAGATG
The DNA here is from genome assembly GCA_003224075.1 of Acidobacteriota bacterium. Classification (GTDB taxonomy): domain Bacteria; phylum Acidobacteriota; class Terriglobia; order Acidiferrales; family UBA7541; genus Acidiferrum. The sequence goes on along the minus strand of QHYF01000162.1, from coordinate 4,610 downwards.
TCGGCAGAATTGATTGAATTTTCGAATGCGTTAGCGCAAGCGACGGAGCGCGCCGCGGCATCCGCCGTTGCAGTCCACACCGAGGCGCGCGGCTCGACGAGCGGCGTCATTTGGCGCCCGGGGGTCATCGTTACCGCGGAGCACGCGCTTCGCCGCGACGAGGAGATTCACGTGACGCTGCCCGACGGGCGCATCGCGCCCGCAACTCTTGCTGGGCGCGATCCTTCGACCGACCTCGCTGTCTTAAGATGTGCAGAAGTTGGAGTAGCTCCCGTTGAACACGGCGATGCTGCTGAAACCAAGGTTGGCAGCATCGCCCTCGTGGTTGGACGCACACGTGCCAGCGGCGCCGTAGCCGCGCTGGGAGTCGTAAGTCTCGTTGTTCCCGAGCGGAGGACGTGGGCGGGTTCAGTACTCGTTCCCTATATCCGCCTCGATATTGGCCTCCAGCCGACGGCTGTCGGCGGCGCAGTGGTTGACTCACTGGGAAGAATTGTAGGGGTTGCCTCGCCACGGTTTGCGCGTTTCGGTGCGATAGCTATTCCATCGGCGGCTGTCGAGCGCGTTGCCGAAACACTGTTGAAAAAGGGCCGAATTCCGCGCGGGTATTTAGGCGTGGCTCTGCAGCCAGTTCGTCTCCCAGATCATCTGCGGCAGTCATTGCAACACAACGAGAAGACTGCGGCCATCATTCTCGAGGTTGAAGCAGACGGACCGGCGCACAAAGCTGGAATCGTCATCGGTGACATATTGATTTCTTTGGCGGGGCAGCCCGTTTCGCGTCCCGAAAATGTTCAGTCTCATTTGCAGGCCGAAAACATCGGCAAAGCTCTCAGCGCGAAGATCGTTCGCGGAGGCGCCGTGCGCGACGTGACCATTTCGGTGGGTGACCGCCCGAACGGAGGGGGGTGACATGGCCATCGCGGGGTTTGGTGAGATCGCAGAGCATCTTCGGCGCTTGACAGTACTGATTCGTCCCGGCAGACGCGGGAGCGGATCCGGAGTGATCTGGTCCGGTGATGGCACGATTGTGACGAACGCCCATGTGGCCCATGATTCGAATGCCCACGTTCAGCTCTGGGACGGGCGCGAGTTCGTCGGAACGGTGACGGCTCGCGATCCACGGCGCGACCTTGTCTCGCTTCGCATCAATGCAAGCGATCTGCCCGCTGCGACCCCGGCAGATTCCGCTCAATTGCGTCCCGGAGAACTCGCGATCGCTATCGGCAATCCGATGGGTTTCCTAGGAGCGCTCACCACGGGTGTGATTCACGCGATCGGTCCGGTGCGTGGCCTTGGCTCACAAATCTGGGTGCAGGCCAGTGTAAGGCTTGCTCCCGGTAATTCCGGCGGGCCCTTGGCCGATGCCGGCGGTCGAGTGATCGGCATCAACACGATGGTTGCAGGCCGCCTGGCATTGGCCATTCCGAGTAATGTGGTCCGCCATTTTCTTGCCGTGTGACCAGGCGACGCGTGGCTTGGCGTGACAGTCCGTCCGGTTCGTGTTCCCCGGTTCGGTGGCCACACTTTCGGATTGATTCTCCTGGAGGTCGAAACAAGCAGCCCCGCGGCCCAGGCGTCGTTGATGGCGGGAGACATCCTGATCGGCACGGAAGAAAAACCATTCCGCTCGATTGAAGATCTCTCTGACGCTATTGATGGCGCAGGAGTTCGTCTCCTTCGTCTCGAATTCCTGCGCGGAAGCCATTCGCGAGTCCGGCGTGTCACCGTGAGGCTGGGAATTCCGAGCCCTGGGAAGGATTCAGTCGCCGCGTGATTCGTGTTTTCATCGTCGCTGCTTCGACGTTGGTTCGCGCGGGCCTGCAGAACGTTTTGGCGAACAGTCGTTTCGACATCGCTGGAAGTGCCGCGAATCTTGAATCACTCTCCGAGCAACTTGCTGACTTGGAGACGGATGTCGTTCTGATTGAAACCTCCGCTGATGGACATGAAGAGCTTTTGGATGCCCTCGCGGTCGGGGATATTATGAGCGACTACGCAACCATTGTTTTGGCGGATCAAGTATCGCCAGGTTGGACGGCCGAAGCGTTGCGCGCGGGGATTCGCGCAGTTTTGCCGAGCGACGTTTCCCCTGAGCAGCTCCGGGCTGCCCTCGAGGCAACCGCGGCAGGTCTAGTGGTGATGCATCCCCGGGAAGCGAGCGCCGCCCTTCCTGCACCAGCCGCAACGGCTGCGCCTCTCAGTGAATTGCCGGAGCCGCTGACGCGCCGCGAAAGCGAAGTGCTCCAAATGCTCGCTGGAGGCCTCGCCAACAAGGAAATCGCGGCGCGTCTTTCAATCTCGGATCACACCGTAAAGTTCCACGTTGCTTCGATCCTGGGAAAACTCGGGGCCTCCACGCGTACGGAAGCCGTTTCCATCGGCATCCGCCAGGGGCTCGTGCTGCTCTGAGTCTGCGTGGATGGTTTTCCCATGGCGTGGCCGAAACACGGCCTTTCGAATTTTCTTTCCCGGCACAAGCATGATAGATTTACCCTTCTATGCGAACTCTTGAACAGACGACACAGGAGGTCCTCGACCTGGCCGCGAAGCACTTTCAGCTGCCCGCCGGATCGCTTACGCCCGGGGACGATTTTTTCAAAAAGTTGGGCATCGACAGTCTGCAGACTTTGGAGATGCTCTCGCGCCTAGAGAATCATTTCGGCATCGAATTGCCCGATTACGAAGTCCAGGGGGTCAGTGACTTTAAGACTCTGGCTGAGCGAATTCAGTCCCGCCTGTAATGCTGGACCTCTCCAAATACCAGTCTGTCGGGGGAGCACTCAAGGATGCGCTGGATCAGTTCGCAAACGAAGTGTGTCTGATCGAGGCCGACCGCGAACGCGAGAAGGAACGCCTCACCTATCGCGATTTCAAGGAACGCGCTCATCCGCTGGCCAAAGCATTGCAGAACGCAAGTTTCGCCGCGGGGAACGGCGCCAGCATTATCATGACCAATCAGTCGAAGTGGCTGATCTCCGCTTATGCCGTTTTCTTTGCAGGTGGCGTCCTCGTTCCACTCGATTACAAACTTACACCAGACGAGCACTGGCAACTCCTCAAGCACTCAGGCGCCAGCGTTCTCATTACGGAATATCCGATTTGGCGGCATCTCAGCGTTTCTGCCAGCCGTGCGGTTGCGACGAACGTCCAGGCGGTTCTTGTTACCGAGGCGCCGGCAAACGCTGTTCTTGCCGGCGCGCAACGCTGGGAAGAGTTTCGACGCGTGGGCGAGCCGGTTTTCGTTCCGCGCAGCCGGCAGGATACGGCCTGCATTGTCTACTCCTCTGGGACTGGCGGACGCCCCAAAGGCTGCATGATGACGCACGAAAACTATCTGGAGCAGTGCGTCGCGCTCACTTCGCTCTATCCCTTCTGGCCGGGCGTGCGCTACCTCAGCATATTGCCGACGAATCACGCCATCGATTTCATGGTGGGTTTTTTCGGACCGTTCACCTGTGGGGCCGCGGTCGTTCATTTACGTACCTTGCGTCCCGAATATGTGCGCGAGGCCTTTCCAAAATACAAGATTACTTATGTCAGTGTGGTGCCTCTCGTATTGAAAAACCTGCAGAAAGGACTGCAGGCGCGTTTCAATGCGTTGCCGGCGGAGAAACGCAGAGTTTTCAATGCTCTTGTTGCGATCAACAAGGCCGTGACAAAAGGCCGGTCAAGGCTCGGCATCAGCCGTTGCCTTCTCAAACAGGTTCACGAGGCATTTGGCGGGGAACTCCGCGCCATCATTGTGGGCGGCGCGTTCACCGAACCGCAGACTCTGCAATTTTTCTACGATCTCGGGATCCCCGTGGCCAACGGCTACGGACTTACGGAAGCGGGCACGGCGGTCACGGTCAACGATCTGAAGCCTTTTCGCGCGGATACTGTTGGCAAACCGCTGCCAGGGATGGAAGTGCGCATCGTGAATCCCGCTGGCGACGGCATTGGCGAAGTTTCTGTCCGCAGCAAGACCGTGATGGCGGGCTACTTGAATGACCCAGAACTCACGGCGGAAGCGATCGTTAACGGCTGGCTGATGACCGGGGACCTCGGACGTTTCGACTCCGCAGGCCACCTGCAGCTCTTCGGTCGCAAGAAAAACATGATCGTCACCGAGGAAGGGAAGAACATCTATCCCGAAGACATCGAAGCTGTTTTCGAGAGTCTTCCCGTCAAGGAATTCTGCGTTTTTGCGGCCAACTTCATCTGGCCAAGCCGTTCGATGGTCGGCGAAGAGCTCGTTCTCGTCGTCCATCTGGAACCGGGACAGCTATACAGCCAAGAGCTTCGCCGCGATATCAACGCGCGCAACAATCGCCTGCTAAACTATAAGCGCATCCTCGGGGTTGTCCTCCTCGACGAGGACTTTCCGCGGACGGCTTCTCTCAAGATAAAAAGAAATGTCCTGGCGGAGCGTCTCGGGAAACTGGACAGCGCCGCCGCGATTCTTTCCTTGTGAAGCCGGCGAGAAGATAACTTAGTTGACCTGAAGTTGGCATTTCAAGTTGGTTCGCGCCCCAAATGGATCGCTTCTTCGCCATCGTTAATCCCGCCGCCGGTGGCGGCCGCTCTGCGAAACTGGCTGGGCCCGCCCTTGCTCTTTTGCGCGAGAA
>QHYF01000161.1 GCA_003224075.1 Acidobacteriota bacterium | reverse complement strand
AACATCCTTGCGGAAATCCGCAACGGCAGCTTCGCGAAGAAATGGATCGAAGAAAACGAGAAGGGCTGCCCGAATTTCCTCGCCACTCGCCAGCGCGAGCAACAACTGCCTATCGAGCAACTCGGTCCGAAACTTCGCGCCATGATGCCATTCCTTCAGCCTGTAATCGCCCCCGGCCTTGAAAAAAAGGCCGCTTCCGGAGAAAAATAGCAGAGCCGCTCTTCACGGACGAACAGGAGACCTCTCGTGCCGCTGGAAACGATTCTTCGAGCCAGGCGGCGCGTTTTTTTCTGCGCAGCCCTCTTCCTCCTCGCTTCCGCCGCTCTCGCTCAGTCGCCTTCTTCCCTTGCTCCCGGCGAAAAACCCGCTGACGCGCCGCCACAATGGAAAGAGTGGATCGGGGAATACGGGCCGGACAATTTCATCTATTCGGTAAGAGAATCCCAGGGGCGCCTCTGGATTTCCAGCAGCCGCGGCGGCGAATGGCACGCGCCCATTGAGAAATATGGACAAGCAACTTCAGCGAATAGAGTGCCTCTCGCGGCGAAATTTCATCGTGCAGCGGACGGAGTCCTAACGCTCATCACCGGCGATGTCGCATGGTCACGGAGAAACTACGGCGTCGATGAGCACCACGTCGCGCGCACAAAGCCGCTGCGTCCTGTGGACGAATTGCGAGCGGAGGCCTTAAAAGCGACTCCTCCCGTCGAAAGCGGCTCGTTCCGCAAGCCCGATCTGGTCGAACTCGCTTCTCTCGATCCCACGATTCATCTCGACATTCGTTACGCTACGTCGAACGATTTTCTCGGAACGCCCGTCTACTCCCAAGCTCGCGCTTTTCTTCAGCGCCCCGCGGCCGAAGCTCTGCTGCGCGTTCAGCGGAAACTCAGAACACTCGGCTACGGCCTGCTGGTCCACGATGCCTACCGTCCCTGGTACGTCACCAAAATCTTTTGGGACGCCACCCCTCCCGAAGGCAAGATTTTCGTCGCCGATCCCGCCCAGGGCTCGCGCCACAACCGTGGCTGCGCGGTCGATCTCACGCTCTATGATCTGCCGGCCGGAAAACCCATCGAAATGCCGGGCACCTATGATGAAATGTCGCCGCGCTCGTTTCCCGATTATCCCGGCGGCACTGCGCTTCAGCGATGGCATCGCGACGTCCTTCGCCGCGCCATGGAGTCTGAAGGCTTCACTGTCTATGAAGCCGAATGGTGGCACTTCGATTACAAGGATTGGAAGGAATACCCGATTCTGAATGTGCCCTTCGAAAAGCTCGATTCCAGCAACGCCACATCTTTGGTTCACTAGTGTCTCAGTCCGCTAATCTCGTGGAGGATTCTTCCTTGAAAATGAACTCGCGCGTTTGGCCTTTCCTTGTCGTTTTTTTCTCACTGCTTCTCGCCTCGCTCCACGTCGCTCCAGCCCGCGCACAGTCCGAAGCTTCTCTCTCTCGGCGCATTCAAAAAGTGATCGGCCGCCCCGAATTCGCTCACGCGAATTTCGGCATCGAGTTCTTCGCGCTCGACACCGGCAAGGTCATCTACGCACTCAACGCCGGCAAAATGTTCGTGTCGGCCTCGACTACCAAGATCCTCACCGAAGGCGCTCTCCTCGCAAAACTCGGCGCGGATTATCGATTCCACACCCGCATCTACCGCACGGGTCCCATTGATTCGAAGGGCAAGCTCAAAGGCGATCTCATTCTGGTCGCCAGTGGCGATCCCAATCTTTCGAATCGCATCCAGCCAGACGATACTCTCGCCTTTGTTGACGAAGATCACTCCTACCAAGGTCCCGCCGTTCCCGGCGATCCCCTCGTTGTCATCAAGCAGCTTGCCAAAGACATCGCTGCCAGAGGTATTCGCAAGCTCGAAGGCCGCGTGCTGGTCGACACGACTCTCTTCCCCGACGGACCCCGCGAAGGCGGCACCAACGTCGTCATGTCCTCCATCACGATCAACGACAATGTCATCGATCTCATCGAGACGCCCGGCGTAAAGGAGGGCGATCCTGTCACCATCCAATCCTCGCCTCAAACTTCCTACCTCCACTTCGTCAATCACCTGACGACCTCTCCCGCCGGAACCAAGCCATCCTTCAATTCGCCCGGCGTGGCAACAAATCCCGATGGCTCCGTCGTGGTCACTCTTTCCGGTAGCCTTCCGGTTGGCACCAGTCCGCAGCCCGCCACTTTTGCTGTGCCCGCACCGACAAAATTTGCCGAAACCACGCTCCGCGAAGCGCTCATCGCCGCAGGAATCCGAATCAAAGCCTCATCCTCATCAAACCCCGCGGACTTTTCTTCCTGCACTCGTTTCTATTCAACGGAGAATCAGGTGGCCGAGCACGTCTCTCCCCCTCTCTCGGAGGAGATCAAAGTCACACTAAAGGTCAGCCAGAATCTTCACGCCGGCATGGGACCGTACCTCCTCGGGGCGCTCGCCGCGAAAGACACAAAGAACCCCCTTGATGCCGGCTTCAAGATCGAGCGTGATTTTCTGCAATCCGCGAAACTTGAACTCTCTGGCGCCGCTCAGGGCGATGGCGCTGGTGGCGATTGGGCTGATCTCTTCACCCCCGACTTCATGGTCCACTACCTCGCGTATTGGGCGACACGCCCCGACTATCAAGTCTTTTTCAAAGCGCTTCCGGTCCTCGGTAAAGACGGCACACTCGCGAAAATTCAAGCAAATGCGCCAGGCGCTGGTCACGTCTATGCCAAAACTGGCACCTTCGGCTCCGAAGACAAGCTCAACGGCAAGATGATGCTCAACGGGAAAGGCCTCACCGGCTATGTCATCACCAAAAACGGAGAAAAGCTTGCCTTCGCAGCCTACGTCAATCACGTCTCGCTTGCTCCGGATCCGGAAGCCGCGCAACAAGTGGCTGGTCAGGCTCTCGGAGAAATTGCCGCAGCCGCCTATGACGCCAACGGGAATGGCGTTACAAGTGCAGGCCAATACGATCTCATCGTCCGCAATGGTCACATCATCGATGGCTCAGGAAATCCCTGGTATGCGGCTGACGTGGCCGTCAGCGGGGATCGCATCGCGGCGATCGGCGATATGCGCGAAGCCCACGCCAAACGCGAAATCGACGCCAAAGGCCGGATCGTTTCTCCCGGCTTCATTGACATGCTCGGCCAGTCCGAACTCTCGCTCCTCCTCGACAATCGCTCCCTCAGCAAACTCTCCCAGGGGATCACCACGGAAATCACCGGCGAAGGCGGCTCCATCGCTCCTCAAAACGAAAAAACTCTGACACCCATGAAGCCTTTCCTCGACCGCTACCATCTCACTGCTGATTGGACCTCTCTCGCTGGCTATTTCGACCGCCTGGAAAAACGGGCCACGCCGCTCAACATCGGCACTTACGTCGGTTCCGCGCAAATCCGCGAGGCGGTGATAGGAGATGACGATCGCGTCCCGACCGCGGCCGAACTCCAGCAAATGAAATCGCTCGTCGAACATGGGATGAAAGACGGCGCTTTCGGTGTTTCCAGTGCTCTCATTTATCCGCCGAACATTTACGCCAAAACAGACGAACTCATCGAACTCGCGAAGGTCGCCTCCAAATACGGCGGTCTCTATGCCACTCACATGCGCAGCGAAGGGGCCTCCGAAATGCCCGCTCTAGCCGAAGCCATTCGAATCGGCCGCGAAGCAAATCTGCCGGTTGAAATTTTCCACCTCAAGGTCAGCGGCAAGCCACGCTGGGGCACCATGAAAAATGTCGTTGCAGTCATTCAGAATGCGCGGGACTCCGGCCTCGACATCGCCGCCGACATGTATCCTTACCCCGCCGGCGCTACGGCACTCGCGTCCGCTCTCCCGCCTTGGGTTGCCGATGGCGGGGTCCAGAAGTTGCTCGAGCGCTTGAAAGATCCGGCCATTCGCTCGCGCATCAAGAAAGATCTCACCGGCGATCACCCCGACTGGGAAAACCTTTACTACGACTGCGGCGGCGCCACCGGCGTCCTCATTGCCTCCGCTGAAAAACCCGAACTCAAGCAGTTCGCCGGGAAAACTCTCGATGACGTTGCAAAAACCTGGAAGAAGCCCCCGGAAGACGCGCTCATGGATTTCGTCCTCGCGGACAACGCGCAAACCGGCGCGATTTATTTCATGGCCAGCGAAGAAGACCTCCGCACCGGCCTCAGCCAGCCTTGGACCAGCATTGGCCTCGACGCTGGCGAAATGTCCCTTGACGGCCCCATGTTCGAACCGCACACGCATCCGCGCGCCATGGGCTCCATGCCGCGTTTCCTCGGCCATTACGTCCGCGACGGACATCTCTTGTCTCTCGAAACGGCGATTCGCAAGATCACTTCTCTTCCCGCCCAGCGCGAACATCTCGACAGTCGCGGTCTGCTGAAACCCGGCCACTTTGCCGACATGACCATCTTTAATCCGGAGACCATCATCGACCATGCCACTTTCACGAAGCCCGACCAGCTCTCCGAGGGCATCGACTACACCATCGTCAACGGCCAAGTTGAATATGAGAACGGGAAACTCACCGGCGTCGCCGCAGGCCGGGTCCTGCGTGGCCGGGGTTGGCTTCCTGTTGCTCAATGAGATTGTCGTTACTGGAGGATTTCCTGGCTGGATTGCTCCGTCATGCGCGGAATGCATTCGAGGTTAATCCCTCATTAACCGAAAACCACTGACAACAAGCCGCGGTCATCGCTTGTAATTTGGGGATGGTTCTTGTTTGGATGGGGCAGCTGGCAGGTATGTTAAATGACGTGTTTAGCTTAAAGCCGTCTTCCCCAGCTCGGCCACTCGCCGCTCATAGGTCATTTCCACGAGTCCATGCTTCCCGTAGTAACGCAGGACAATCTTGTGGCCCGGCTCGATCTTGGCGCGCGTCTTGATCAATGAATCCGAGAGTTCCACCCACTGCCCATTCACCAGATAGTTTCCTTCCCAGCCACGCAATTCAAAACGCCCGTCGTTCTTCAGAATCAGCGGCGCCGCTTTGCATGGGATCACTTTTCCCCGCATCTTCGCCTGAGCGCACTGGTAGCGCCCGGAGACATTAACCGTTTGAGCTTGGCTTCGAGGAATCGCCGCGAGAAGAAGTGCTATGGCCGCGAGAAAACGCGCCAGGTTCAAAGCGAATCGGACCCACTTCATTGGCCTCTCCCAATCCAGGAGTGCGTCGCTGCGGGCCGCAACCCCTGGCCGAAAGTACAGGTGCAATTCCCGAGCCAATGAATCGTCCAGTAAGTCTTTTGTTTTCACATAGCTATAAAGGGGAGCATTCGGATATCACCGGGCTCACGGATACAATAGTTCCCCTCTAGCGCACCCTAAGGGAACTCTTTTGCAAGGTCTCAGCGCTCATTGCACTTCTTCATACCTTCGACAATATTACTCAAAGGGTAATTCGGCTACCGCTTGGCCATCCTTGCGCGGGTCCGACGCGCCGTAATTCACGCCGGCGGCAAAGTCCCTTAACACCGCCTGACCGCCGCCCACAACACTCGAAAAGGCTCCTTTCAAATCGATCTTGTGGCCTTTCGCCGACAGTTCGTCCCGGGTCTTCTGCGAGAAGCGGTTCTCCATCATCACGTCGCAGCCACTGAATGTATGCTTGCTGAACCGCGGCGCTTCAAGCGCCGCCTGAATGTTCATCTTGAAGTCCGCCAGATTCGCTATGAATTGTGCGTGTGCTTGTGACTGGTTCCAGCCCCCCATGATTCCGAACGCCACTCGCACATCACCCTTTTGCGCAAACGCGGGAATGATCGTGTGCAACGGCCGCTTTCTTCCCGCCAGCGCGTTCGGCGACGTCGGATCGAGGCTGAAGAGCCCGCCACGATTCTGCAGCGCAAATCCAGTTCCGGGAGCGACAACTCCGGATCCAAATCCCGCGTAATTGCTTTGAATCAGGGATACCATATTCCCTTCACGATCTACCACGCTCAAATAAGTTGTGTCGCTCCCCGGCGGCATCTCTCCCGCCGCACTCTCGCAGTTAGCACGGTCTGGATCAATCAATTTCG
>QHYF01000160.1:5415-6456 GCA_003224075.1 Acidobacteriota bacterium | reverse complement strand
AGGCATCGTCGGGCACTTGAAAGCCGTAAATGCGCCAGAACGCGTGGCGCTTGCGGTAGTACTCGAAATATTCGTCGCGCGTTTCGAGCGACCGGAAATACCACTTGTATTCATTCACCTCGTAAATGTCTTTGCCCATCAGCACGCGGTCTTGATACTTGATCAGGAAGTCGTGCGCGGAATACGGCTGACGGCCCAGCTCCGCCAGGACCGCGGCAATGTCCACATAGACATTCGGATAAGCATCAAACAGTTTGCCGAGCCGGTCCAGGTCGTTGCCGTGAAACGCGAGATGCGCGGCGATAAAAATTGTCTTTGGGTGTTTCGCAAAAAGATGATTGCGCTCGGCGATGAGCGTTTCGAACGGCGGATATTTCGCCGGCGGACGCGCACGTCCCGGAAATTCTTTCAATTCCAGCCAGCGTTCGTTGTGGTAGTCCCAGGGATCGAAAAACGCCGACGGCTCCGCGACGTGAATCAGCACGGGGATTTTCAACTCCGCGCATTTCCTCCACACCGGATCGAACTCCGGATCGTCGACGTGCACGCGTTCACCATTGGCGTATTTCAAGTCCATCCCGAAATTCTTGAAGATTTTCAGCCCTTGAGCGCCGTTTTGGACGTCCTGCTCCAGCCTCGTGGCCGCGCGCGCTCCATAACCCGGAGTGTTCAAATCGTCGTAACTCAGGTTGGCGAACACCACGAAGCGATTCGGGTAACGGCCCTTCATCACCTCCACGGTGCGCTGCAATTGTTCGCCCGTTCCGCCGCTCAGGTTCACCATGACGCGCAGGTTGATCGTGTCCATCTCCCTGACGAGCCGGTCCACTTCTCCCGGCGTTGGGGTCCAGTGATGGCTGTGAATATCGATGAACGGAAATTTCGCCCGCTCGACCCTGTGTTCCTTGGTGACCAGAGTGGATTTCGGTTGGTACTCCTCAATCGTCGGTGTTTGCTGGGCCTGTTGCGGTTCCGGCGTCGCTTGAATCAGCTTGGTCATCGCCGCGCGCCCTGCAAGCAAAAGCCCGCAAGAAGCCATTA
>QHYF01000160.1:0-5380 GCA_003224075.1 Acidobacteriota bacterium | reverse complement strand
AGTATCTTCGCACACAACTTCCTGGAACGTTGGAATCATGCGGCGTGAGCCGTCTGATAAAATTGATGCTAATGACGCACCGCACGCTCTTTCGTTTTCTGTTGCTCGCGGCGCTTGGCTTGATCGCTGGGTTCCTCGCGCTGGCCTTTGCGGTGCCCATCGAACCGCAAGTTCCCGCCCCGGTGATCGCCTTATTCTCGCCGGGCCTAAAGCTTGCCGAACTCCTTACGCCGGGAACTCACAAATCGATAGCGTGGACCTTCGGTTGGTTTCTGCGGATTGCGATCGCAGCGAACGCGGCCTTCTACTACGCGATCTTCGCCCTTGCCACTCACTTTGCGGTCCATCGCCGCACCAGATAGTCCACTTTCTCCGTTCCGATGAATGATTTGCAGACCTGCAAGGCAGGCCTTCACGTTTAGCAGCGTCGCGCGTTGACACATTTAGGCACGCATCCTACTGGAAGTACGCAACATGGGCCATGCATCGGTTCGGCCCTTGGCGATGGAAGGAAGAAGAGAAGAAGAATGGAGGCGACAGAGACTGACGAACGGGGAGCACAACTCTCCCAAGAGTGCCCCCCACCCGTCAGCCTACCAAGCGGAACAAAGGTCCGCACGGCACAATTCGTTGGTGCGGCCGCTTGTTTCGAATGGGCTGAATCTGGGTAGATAGTGCCGCCGCCGGCGTAATCGTTTCACGGCCGCCGGCCGCCGCTTGGAGGACGACCAGCAAACCGTGACTGCAAGCGCGCCATACGCATTGCCGACGTTTCAAAAAAAGAGGGCGGCTGAGAGTGTGCTCCGTTTTCCTTTGGATTCGACGGCGGCGCGGCAAAACCGCAGGACGACAGAAGCCCGGTCTCTCGGGGTCCTCAAAGGCAAGCGCGCTGACCTTCGATGTCGAAGGGATTCGTTCGAGCAGGTTTGGCGGCAAACTCGGGGAATGCAGAGGCCTAAAGACCGTCGGATACGCTAATCTGCCGCGCCGGCCTGTTCTTGCGGTTGTCTCATCCATCTTTGCAAAGCAAGCATGTCGGAAATCACGATGTGGGCGGCGGCGAAGAGGACCAAAGAAAGAATGAGGCTACAAAGCGGAATGACAAACATCGCGCTGTGCAGACCGGAGGACCGGAAAGCTTCATTGATGGCATGAGCGCCGGCAGAGAGCATGGCACGGCGCGCAAAATAATCGCTGAGTTTGCCGGTCACGACGGGCCCAAAGCTTCCGCCAAGCAGATACATGGCAAAGAAATAGAGAGCCATCGCAGTGCCCCTCAAGCTGGGCTGAACCACGTCCTGAACCGCGGCGTAAACGCCTGAGTAATAAACGTACATCAACACACAGCCCGCTCCCATCAGCACGACGAAGCCTGGAAGGGCTCCTGCGGGTTGCAGGAGCGCAAAATAGAGGCAGGGAGTGGCCAGGAGCAGCGCCACCGCTGCCACCAGCAGGCGCCCATTGTGCCATTTTTTTCCGAGTCGATCTGCCGCCCATCCCCCGACCAGCAGCCCGGGCAGGCCCATGGCATTGAAGACGGTTGCCGCGATCGCGCTTGATTGTTTGAGATTGAGGGAGTGATAGCGGCTGAGGAAAGCCGGCAAGAAAGTCGCGATCACGTACATGTTGAAATTGTGCAGAGCCCCAGAAAGGATGATCCAGCGCATCGTTGGGATTCTGAGGACGTGCCCGTACGGCGAGCCTTCAAAGGTCCGCCCTGCGTAAGGAGATGCTTCCATTGCGCCGCGCGGGGGGTCCGTGATGAGCAGTGCGAGCATGGCCACGACAAGTCCCGGAATGCAGGCGACGTAGAAAGGAACGCGCCAACCATAGACAGCGGCCAAACGTCCGGAGATGAAGGTTCCAAGGAAGCCGCCAATCGGCAATCCCAACATGAAGAACGAAAGCGCGCGCGCCCGCTGAGCCACCGGGAAAAGGTCGCCGATGAGGGAATTCGCAGCAGGCGCACAGCTTGCTTCTCCAATGCCGACCCCGAGCCGCGTCAAGAGAAGGGAGCCGTAATTCCAGGCCATGCCGGAGGCCGCCGTCAGCAGGCTCCAAAGAGCCACTCCGAACGTGAGAATTTTGGGGCGGTTCCAGCGATCCGCCAGGCGGCCAAGGGGAACGCCAACGACGGCGTATAAGAGAGTGAAGGCTGTCACCAGCCAACCGATTTGTGAGTCCGTGAGTCCCCACAGCTTGCGAATGGGCTCAACGACGGCAGTGATAATGTGACGATCAAAAAAATTCAGGAGGTTAATGGCAAAGAGGAGGATGAGAGTGAGGCCAGCGCGCGATTGGGTAACTGCCACGAGAGTCCTCCCGATAAGTCGGCGCGTAGTGTACGACAATCACTGGCCAAAAGGGATTGCCCGGCGAGCCGCAGCCTCTGTTGGCTGCGGTTACTTGCGGCCGGCGAAGCGCACGCGCAACGTGACCGCGCGGCCCTGGCCGCCGGCGAAGGTGCCAAAGTTGGGGGCGTCAATATTGTTCACCACCGTATTGGGATTCTCTCGGTCGAAGGCGTTCACCATTTCGACGCGCGCGGCCCAAAGATAGCCGCGGAAGGCGAATTTCTTTTCGATTCCCAAATTCAAGCTGACATGGGCGGGAAAGCGCAAGGAATTCGGCGCGCCAACGAGCTGCTGCTGAAGATTGACGACGCTGAAGGGGTAGCCCGTGTGGTGCTCGAAGAGGTAGCTCAACTGGATTCCCCAGATGTGCGTGGGCGCCCAGCCCCAAGTCAGCAGGCGGTTGGGGGCATCCCAGGCTACGGGACCCGGCTGCTGCGGCGCGTAAAAGATGGAACCGAGCGCGACGTTAAGAACTTCATTCGAACGCGCCTGCGAACGCGTGTAGGCGGCGAAGAGTTCAGCGTTCTCCGAGAAAACGTGGCGCGCGGAAATCGTGGCACTGCGGTAGCGGTCCTTACGGTGGTCCTGCAGAAGAAAAATTCCGCCGGGCTGCATGGGTTGCTGGTCAACAAACGCGAATCCATGATAGCCATTGCGGGCCTGCAGTTCGAGATCGACGAGCGTGTTGTGCGCGAGCTTCTGCTGCCAGCCCGCGCCGGAAATGATGAAGCGCGGCTGCTGCAAGCCGGCCGCAGGCAGCACGAACTGGCTTGTGACCGGGCCGAGGACCACCACCGTTCCTGTGGAATCGTAAAAGGAGTCGAGCTGTCGCTGATCAAAGACCTGGCCAATAAGCGAGACATTGAGTGGCGCGTTGTAGATGCCCCATCCGAGCGATAGCTTGGCGCTGTCGTCGCCGAAAGGCAGGACATTGACCGACGCGCGCGGCTCGGCCATGGCGCTCTGCGTGAAGCGATCCCAATCGGTTCGCAAGCCCGCCTGGAATACGAAGCGTTTCGAAATCGACCAGGTATCCTGTGCGTAGACGCCAGCCTGGGTGTTGGAAAGCCGGGGATTTGCCAGGCCGTCGAAGGTCGATTGCCTCACCAGAGTTCCATCCGCGCGGAGCGCCTGGATTTCCGTGCGCTGAGCGGATTGCGAAAGGACCAGCGCCGCGACGTTGAGGCCGGCGGAGAGCTGATGCGTTCCGTGCCAATGGCGCGATGCGGCGGTCACGCTCGCGATGGCCTGCAAGCGTCGGCCGCGCTGATGCAAGCGTTGGAAATAGTTGCCGCTGGTGCCGTTGATGAGCAGGACGAAGGGTTGCGTGCCTTGCGGCGTGTAATCGAGCACGCCGCTGTCCGCAGCCACACCGAACTCAAAGAGCGTGTCGTGCAACCACACCTGATCTTTCAGGGAGACAAACGCGCGGCGCTGATCGGCATTGACAGTCGCCGACTGCGGATCGAGCGCGTCCAATCCGAGGTTGCTGTCGTAGGCGCGGTTATAGAGAAAGCTGGCGCGCAAAATGTGCTTTGGCGACAGGTTATATTGGAGCCGGAACAGATTGTCGCCCGCCCACTCTTCGGAAGTGTTGACGCCCGGGGGCAACTGTTCGACTAGGTCGAACGTATGCTGCGCGCTGATCGCTTCGGAAAACCAGAAGCGCCCGCGCTCGATCGGCCCGGAAAACGTGAAACGCGGATACCAGTTTCCAAGGTGAACGCCTTGTTGAATGTTGACGCCGGGAACGGGATTGGTCGTGCCGAAGCGCCAGCGGTCGTCGCCATCGGGAGTTTCAAGGCTCAGAATGCCTGCGCCGGAGTGTGCGTAATTTGCACCCACTCGGGCTGTCTGGACCTCGGCGGCTCGCGTTGCATCGATGTTGAAGCGTGAAGTCAAGGCGCTGCTGACGGGATCGCCAATTTCAAATCCATCGAGGAGATACTGCGTGTCACCGGAGCGCGCGCCGGCGATATGAAGATTATTGCGATGGTCGCGCACGATTTCGGGCAAGGCCACCAGGCTCTCCGCAAGAACGTGCGAGTTGGGCACTGGGATGTCGCGGATGCCGCGCGCGGAAAGCGTGGACCGCTGCGCTGTGTCCTGAGTATCGATCTGATTCGACGGCGCCGTGACCTGCACTTGTTCGTGAAGCTCTTGAGCGTGGTTCAGGGTCAAGATGAGTTCGTTGGTTCCGGGGCGCACAGTGAACGACTGCCCAGTGAGCAAGAAAAAACCTACCTTGCGAACTTCTACCTTGTAGTCTCCGGCGGGAAAACGTCGAAGCATGAAACGGCCCGCGCCATCGGTTTCGGCGCGCAACACCTGGCCGCTGCTGTTTTCAAACTTTACTTGCGCCGCCCCGACAGGAACGCCGTTTTCGTCGAGCACGACGCCCGCACAATCAGCGAAATCCGCGGCCTGCATCTCCGCCGGCGCAAGAATGCTGAGAAAAAGCAACAGCGCCGCTAATAGACGAGCCGTGGCCATGCAACGCCGCTCCAAAGACCTGCACTTTCATTAGACTATAAATCGGCTGTGCCAAGGTCTTGTGTACTGCATGGAACGCCTTAACTTGACACTGCGAATAAGTCGGCCTACACTACGGAGTTTTTAGATGGCCCCGGAGAGCGCGTAGAGGGGCGGGACTCCCATGGACAAGAAAAGGCTCGATTATTACAAGAAGAAATTGCTGACGCGGCGCGAGGAACTGATGAGAACCATCGCACGCACGCAGGAAGAAGGCCGCGCGGCGGACGAAGATCCCACGGTGGACCTGGCGGACAAGGCCGCGAACTCCTACACCAAAGAGTTCCTCTTCGGGATGACCAATACGGACCGCACAATCCTCAACATGATCGACGCGGCACTGAAGCGCATCCAGACCGATGAATACGGGGTCTGTGCCAATTGCCAGGAAGAGATGCAGCAGAAGCGCCTGGAAGCTGTGCCGTGGGCGAAACACTGCCTCGTCTGCCAGGAAAAAATGGAGCAAGGCCTTCTATAGCGTTCCGCGGGCAAAA
>QHYF01000152.1 GCA_003224075.1 Acidobacteriota bacterium | reverse complement strand
ACGTTTGTGATGTTGGGGCTGCACCACACCATTCACCACCGCGGGCAGCTTTCCTCGTATTTGCGTTGCATGGGCGCGAAGGTGCCCTCGATTTACGGCGAGAGCTACGACGACGCGCAAGCGAAGAAAACCGCCCAAGCGTAGAAACCATTCTTCCGCGTGCGTTTCTGTTAAGTTCGCAGTGTGTTGTGCGCAGCGCAGTGCAAGATTTTGTTTGCGCACGAGTCTGGCCCGGATTAGGCTGCTATGGAGGTGAAACATGAAACGGATTCTCTTCGTGGCGATTCTTTGCGCTTGTAGTTCTTCCTTGAGCCTCGCACAGCAGACCGCTTCGGACACCCCGGCGACCAAAGAAGACGTCCAAAAGTATCTCGAAGTAATGCGCGCGCGCGAAATGATGGCAAAAATGATAGACGCAATGGCTAAGCCGCAGCACCAGATGATACACGAACAGCTTTTGAAGCAGAAAGATAAGTTGCCGCCGGATTTTGAAGACCGCATGAACAAGATGATCGATGACTCGATGAAGGCATTTCCGTGGGATGAAATGCTGCACGCGATGGTGCCGGTCTATCAGAAGCATTTCACGAAAGGAGATGTGGACGCTCTCATCGCATTCTACAGCACTCCAACAGGCCAAAAGCTCATCCAAGAATTGCCGGCGATTACCGCGGAAGCGATGCAAGCCATGATGCCCCTTCTACAGAAGCAAATGGACGCGATGATGGAGCACGTGCAGCAGGAAATCGCGCAGATGATGAAGGATTCCAAGAGCCCTGCCGGCGGCAAATCACGAGCCACACCAAACTGACCCAGGAGAAATTCCACTACTGTATTTGACGGTCGTGCTGCTCGAACCTAGCGCACGACGCCGGAAAGAGGTGAAGAGGCCGAAGCGTAGAGGCGCTTGGGCATGCGGCCGGCAAGGTAACATTTGCGGCCGGCAATCACGGCGTCGCGCATGGCTTCGGCCATGAGAACCGCGTCCTGCGCTTCGGCAATCGCCGTGTTCATCAGCACGCCATCGGCGCCCAGTTCCATGGCGACGGCGGCATCGGAGGCGGTGCCCACGCCGGCGTCAACGATCATGGGAACTTCAGTAATGCGCTCGCGGAGGATGCGAAGATTCGCGGGGTTCTGCACGCCGAGGCCGGAGCCAATGGGAGCCGCGAGAGGCATGACGGCAGCGGCGCCGGCATCGATCAGTTTGCGCGCGGCGATGAGGTCGTCATTAGTGTAAGGCAGAACGACGAAGCCTTCTTTCACTAGGACGCGGGTGGCTTCGACGAGTTGCTCGGTGTCCGGGAAAAGAGTTTGCTGGTCGCCGATGACTTCGAGTTTGACCCAATTCGAAAGACCGGCCTCGCGGGCGAGGCGCGCCGTGCGAATCGCTTCGTCGGCGGTATAGCAGGCGGCGGTGTTCGGCAAGATGAAGATCTTTTCGCGGTCGATGTAGTCCAGGAGCGATTCTTTCGAACGATCCGTGAGATTGACGCGGCGCACGGCGACCGTGACCATTTCCGCGCCGGAAGCGGCGTGGGCGCGAGCCATTTCCGGAAAGCTGCGGTACTTCCCTGTTCCCACGATGAGGCGGGAGCGGAACGCGCGGCCCGCGATGACCAGGTTATCCGGCATAGGCGACCTCATTGCATTTTAGACCCTCGCGGGCGTGGGGACAAATCGGGGACGAAGATTCCGAGGCGAAGACAAAGCTGACGGGACACTGAGTCGCCAAGAGAAAAAACGAGAATCCTTTCGCCATCGAGAGGACGGGTGTAGACTCTCAGGCCGAAAGATCACCTGATGCTTGCCCGCGCTCTCGGTATGAATTTCAATTCAAGTGGTGACTTCCTTGGGTTGTGAGCGTCTATAGCAGAAGCAGTGGTGTGTCCCAGATAATTTTCTGACGCATCGAGATTGGCAGCAGATTCGCAGGGGAGGGCTGTTCACATGAGCATGAAAGCGGCGTTAGTAGTTCTTGCTCTGATGGCGCTGGCGACCGGTGCTTTCGCGCAGGGCACGGACGTCGATATTCCTTTCCAGAAGTTTGTGCTGGATAACGGGCTGACCGTGATCGTGCACGAAGACCACAAGGCGCCAATCGTGGCGGTAAACTTGTGGTACCACGTGGGATCAAAGAACGAGAGGCCGGGGAAAACGGGATTCGCACATCTTTTCGAACACCTGATGTTTGGCGGCAGCGAACACGCCCCCGGGCGGTACATTGATGCGATGGAACGAATCGGCGCGACCGACTTGAACGGCACGACGAATTCCGACCGGACAAATTACTTCGAGAATGTGCCCCCTTCGGCGCTGGACCTGACGCTCTGGATGGAATCCGACCGCATGGGGCATCTGCTGGGCGCGCTGGATCAGAAAACGCTTGATCTGCAACGCGGCGTGGTACAGAACGAGAAGCGCCAGGGAGAAAACCAGCCGTACGGCGTCACCCGCCAATTGAACACTTATCCCGCGGGACATCCGTATTCGTGGACAACAATCGGGGAGATGGCCGATTTGGATGCGGCGTCCATGAAGGACGTGCAGGAATGGTTCAAGACGTATTACGGGCCGTCCAATGTCATCCTCGTTCTGGCCGGAGACATTGACGCGAAAACCGCGAAAGAGAAAGCAGAAAAATATTTCGGGGACATCCCCGCCGGGCCACCGGTGGCGCACCAGGAAGCATGGATCGCGAAGATGTCCGGGACGCACCGGCAAAAGGTGCAGGATCGCGTGCCGCAGGCAAGAATTTACAAGATCTGGAACATTCCGGAATACGGGAACGCCGACGCCGATTATCTGGACCTGGTAAGCGATGTGCTGAGCACGGGGAAGACGTCGAGGTTCTACAAGCGGCTCGTCTACGACGACCAAATTGCGACAAACGTGAATGCATTCGTGGCTCTGAGCGAAATCGGCGGGCAGTTCCGCGTGCAGGCGACGGCGCGACCGGGACAGGATCTCGCGCAAGTGGAAAAGGAGCTGGATGAAGAATTGGCGCGCTTCCTTAGGGAGGGACCCACGGCCGAAGAATTGCAGCGGGTGAAGACAGAATACGCGGCGAATTTTATTCGCGGGATCGAGCGCATCGGAGGATTCGGAGGAAAGTCGGACCGGCTGGCGCAGAGCCAGGTTTTCCGCGGAAAGCCTGACGCTTACAAAGAATCGCTGAAACGCGTCCAGGATGCCACGGCGGAGGACCTGAAAGCCGCTGCGAATCGCTGGCTGGCGGACGGCGTTTACGCGCTCGAAGTGCATCCCTTCCCGCAATTCAAGACGGCATCAACGGGGGCGGACCGATCCAAGGCACCGGCTACGGGCGCTCCGCCCGACTTGAAGCTCCCCAAGTTACAGCGGACGACGCTTTCGAACGGACTGAAAGTGATTCTGGCCGAACGGCACGAAGTTCCGCTGGTAAATTTCTGGATGACCGCCGATGCAGGATATGCGGCCGACCAATTCGCCGCGCCCGGAACCGCAAGCATGACGTCATCGCTGCTGGACGGAGGAACGAGCACGCGAACCGCGCTGCAGATCAGCGATCAACTGGCGATGCTTGGGGCAGAGCTGCGCGCTTATTCCAATCTGGATCTGTCGATCGTGCAGCTTTCCTCCCTGCGGGCGAAACTCGATCCATCGCTCGAACTCTTTGCGGACGTGATCCTGAACCCGTCGTTTCCGGAAAGCGATTTCACGCGCCAACAAAAACAGCAGCTTGCGGCAATCGAGCGCGAGCAGAACACGCCGGTGCAGATGGCGCTGCGCGTTTTTCCCGGCCTGCTGTACGGAGCCGGGCACGCTTACGGAAACCCGCTGACGGGGTCCGGGACGACCGATAGCGTGACAAAGATGAAGCGGGAGGAGCTCGTCAAGTTCCACCAAACCTGGTACCGCCCGAACAACGCAACGCTGGTCGTCGTGGGCGATACGACTCTCGGTGAGATCAAGCCGAAACTGGAGAAACTATTCGCGAGCTGGAAAACCGGACAGATTCCCAAGAAGAACGTGGGAACTGTTTCGCTGGCATCGAAATCCACGGTCTATCTGATGGACAAACCTGGGGCGCTGCAGTCGGTGATCATCGCGGGTGTTATTGCGCCGCCAACGGCCAACCCCAAGGAGATTGCGATCGAGGCCATGAACGACGGGCTTGGCGGAATGTTCGGTTCCAGGCTGAACATGAACCTGCGCGAGGACAAACATTGGTCCTATGGCGCAAGAAGTCTCCTGTGGGGAGCGCGCGCGCAGCGGCCCTTCATCGCGTTTGCCCCGGTGCAAACGGATAAGACCAAAGAGTCGCTCGCGGAAATGAACAAGGAGTTCCGTGGAATCCTCAGCGACCACCCGCTTTCCGCGGATGAATTGGCGAAAATCCAGGCAAATGAAACGCTCAGCCTGCCTGGATCGCGGGAGACGGAAGACTCCGTCGGACGGTCGATTATCGATCTGGTGCAATTCGGACTTCCGGACGACTACTACGAAACGTATGCCGGCAAAGTCAGGGCCTTGAAAACAAGCGACGTGGAAGACGCCGCGAAGACAGTGGTGCACCCGGATAATTTGATCTGGGTGATTGTCGGCGACCGCGCGAAGATCGAAGCGGGAGTCAAGGAGCTGGGGCTGGGAGAAACCAGATTCCTCAGTCCCGACGGAAAACCGCTATAGCCTGGACGAGACCCGCGGAAAAATCGCCCGTACAGATTCGATCCGAAAGTCTGCGGCGACGCGCACACGCCCATTCTCGGCGCGGCCAGTTTCGTTGCAACTATTTGGAACGAACCTGAACTTTGCATTTGGTCCCGGCCGAGCCGGAAATTCTGTGACGTCGCATGAGCCTGAAAAAGTTGGAACGGCGCTAGCGAACGTGCGGGCGCAAGAGCCAACTGAGGTCTACGCCGATGCCCAGGGAGTAGCTGTTGAGGTGCAGCGGGACGCTGCGGCTAAAGTCGAATTCGAGATCGAGGTAGCCGACCGGCTTGTAATCGATCCCCGCGTTGTAGCCGTTGTCCCGCACGAGGTCCGCGCCACCCGATGTGACGCTGGAGGAGGTGAAGCCTTTGCGGTTTGAAGAAGTGCCGCTGCCGCTGCATTTGGCGGCGGAGCCACAACGAAAGACTCTGCTGACCACCGTCTGATTTCCCCAGGGCGCGACATCGTACGCCGCCACGGAAAAGCTGAACTTGCCGGGATCATATTCGAGACCGGCATTGAATTGAGCGTTATACCCGAACGTCGCGAACGGGCGATGGAAAAACCGCGTGTCCATGATGGTGTTTCCGACGCCGGCGTCCAGGAACGGGGAGAAATCTCCGAAAGCGTGGTCGAAATGGTTCGATTCGTTCCAAGTCGCGTGGCCGATGCTGAAGCCTTTCTTCTTGTCACCCGTCGGAGCTGTCAGGTGGATTGCCGAACCATAATTTAAGGATTTGTTGGGATAATTCCACCGCAAGTCCGCAAAGAAACTGCCGACGCCAATCCCGGAAACCCCACCCGGGTTGCTGGTTGAGGACGGTGTGCTCACGAAATAGAGCGGAACGCCCGCGTCTATTCCAAAGTGGTGAGAAAAATTGTATCCGAGAGCCGATCCCAAGTCGTAGACACCACCATCACTGCTGTAGCTGCCTTCGAACCGTGTTCCCAATGTCCAGCCAGGACTGAACCCTCCAGCGTCTTTGTTCGCCGACCCAGTTGCGGCGGGATTTGGAGATTGCGCGAACAGCGCCGGGCAAAGGACAAGGAACAATAGACCGCAGGCCAATGCCGCGACGGGAACCCGCGAAACAGCCGATTTGAAGCGGTTTTCAGTTGATTCTGCGATGAATTTCAATTGTCGCCTCCAAACGAATGACTTCATTTTGATCGCGCTCCAACCCCGAGAGTCAGAACGTTCGCGACCCGAAACTCACTGCTCATTCAGGAAAATTGAGGGGGGCGTTAAAACGTTCGATTCCAGTTTACGGAAGGAGGATGCCTCGAACCACGCGGTTGGCACGAAAGAGTTTCGTAAGGTTCAACTGTACTGGAGAACAGTCCGGGACATTCTCAATCCTGAAGGAGGGGGCGTGGTTCAGCGACGTCAGCGTAGAGGGATTCGATGACGTCGCGGTACTTCTGCTCGACGACCCGGCGCTTGAGCTTGAGGGTGAAGGTGAGGCTGCCGTTGTCAAAAGTGAAATCATCGGGGAGAAGAGCGAAGCGCTTGATGGTTTCGTATTGCGCGAGATTGGCCGTGAGGCGCCTGACTTCGGAGTCAATCAGGGAATGAACCCAGGGATGGGAAACCATCTCTTCCTTTGAAGCGAACCGGACTCCCTCTTGGGCGGCTTTGGCGGCAACGGTGGCAGGGTTGGGCACGAGGAGCGCAACGATAAATTTGCGCTTGTCACCGAGAACCACGGCATTCAAAAGATAGGGGCTGGTCTTCAAAGAGTTTTCGATGGGCTGTGGAGCGACGAATTTTCCCGCGGCGGTCTTTAGCAGATCCTTCTTTCGGTCGGTGATGTAAAGATAGTTGTCTTTATCGAGATAGCCGATATCACCGGTGCGGAGCCAGCCGTCTTCACTGAGCACTTCGCGCGTCGCCTCGGGATTTTTGTAATAGCCCTGCATGACGCAAGGGCCTTTGACGAGGATCTCGCCATCTTCGGCGATGCGAACCTGGACGTTGGCAATCGGCTTGCCGGAACTGCCCTCGCGATTCACAGGGTAATTGCTGGAAACAATTGGAGAAGTTTCCGTCAGTCCGTAGCCCTGATAGATGGGGATGCCCACGGCCCAGAAGAAATCGGCGAGATCCTTGGCAAGAGGCGCGCCGCCGGAGGAGACCAGACGGAGGCGGCCGCCAGTGCCGAGGCGAATTTTTTTGTAGACCAGGGCGTCGCCAAGCATCCATTGGAGCTTCACCGCGAAACTAACATGGCTCCCGCTGGCGCGCCAGGGGACGGCCTGCCGGGCAACCTTCATGGCCCAATCAAAAAGCATCCGCTTGACGCCGGTGTTCCTGCTTCCCTGTTCCATAATGCGCGCGTAGATTTTTTCGAAGAAGCGGGGAACCGCCGAGGTAATAGTGGGGCGGACCTCCAGAAGGGCCTGGGCGACTTCGTCGATGGACTCAACGTAGGCGAGGGCGGCGCCTTGAAAAATGTAGATGAAGTCGACGGCGCGGCCGTAAACGTGGGCGAGCGGGAGGAACGAGAGAGCGACGTCTACCGCAGGATCAAGATGAAAGTCCTGGCCGAGATCGGTGACGTTGGAACAAAAGTTGGTGTGCGTGAGCATCACGCCCTTGGGTTCGCCGGTGGTGCCGGAAGTGTAGATAAGAGAGGCGAGCTGGCCGGGAAGAACCTGCGAGGCGCGCATCCGGTAAGAGGAGATGTCCGTCGCGCTTGCGGCGGCGATAAGGGTTTCGTAACGGAGACAATCGCTGGGGAGTTCGGCGCCACAATCGGCGGCAACAATGTGTTCGAGTTCCGGGAGGCTGGCTCGAATGGCTAGAAGTTTGTGCAACTGGGGCTGGCCGGCAACGAAAACCACTTTTGCGCCGCAATGTTTCAGGATGTAAGTCATCCGGTCGGGCGACTCGTTGAAATACACAGGCACGGTGATGCCACCAGCGCCGGTGATGGCGAAGTCGGCAGTATGCCACTCCGGACGGTTTGCGGAGAAAAGGCCGAGGCGGTCGCCAGGCTTTACACCGAGTTCCACAAACGCTGTAGAAAGGCCGGCGACGCGGCGGAGAAACTCCTGGGAAGAGATGGGCTGCCACCGGCCGTCGCGGCGGAATATCTGTGCACGGGAATTCGGCAGGTTGTCGACAGCGTTCAGGAAGCGCGAGGGAAGGGTGCCGTAATTCATTGTCTGGAGGTCACTTTACTCTACCGCTGTTGAGGGCGCAACGGAGCCTGAGTTCCGGTAGTGGTCAATTTCCATTGCGCCGTTAATCAGGACTTAGCCAATCTACATCGGAGGATAGGACAAGCAAGACAGCAAGGATTCTCTCCTTCATGATGGAACCATGATGGAACTCTCCGTCTGGAGTTAACCCTTTGACCTCCGGACGGAAGCCAAAACCAAACTATTTTTCATCGCTAAATTGTTCGTCTGCGGCACCTTCCTCTGCGGTGGAATCGCCAGAGCACAGACTCCTGATCGAATCGTGGCCTTTGATTGCCAGATCACAGTAGATAGGGATCGCACCATGCACGTCGCGGAGAGATTTCAAATTGTTAACGACACGGGTGTCTTTGATAGTGGCTTTCATCGACGACTGTGGATTAAACCCGTCAATCCTCAGCGGGTGAAGGTGGGTTCGTTTCAGTCCGTAGGCGCCAAAGTTGACGGTCATGATGCCGTCCTTCGCACAAGCGAGGATAGGAATGTATTCGATATCGGAATTGCGACTGAGACCGGCACTCTGTCACGGGGTAACCATGTAATTGAGCTGAGCTATACGGCTAAGCATCAATTCGCCATTTACAAAGATTCTGAGGAGCTTAATCAAAACATAAGCGGTGTGTGGCCGGTCTCTATCGAAAAGGCTACAGTTGAATTGAACTTCCCTGAAGGACTTCCTAAGGAGGCCGGCGTAAGTGCGGATACTGGTACAAATTCCAGCTTTCAATTCGACTGTGTGCGGACCAATTTGCCCTCTGGCGCGAGATTTGAAACGACGCATTCCCTGGTGCCGGGAAATCGCTTATTTATCTCAGCCACATTTCCGCACTCAGGGTACTTTGTCTCAAACGTCAAAGAAGACGGTTTTCGAGCTGTTCTGGAAAATCACCCTCTACTAATTCCGGGGTTGGCGTCCCTCTTCGGTTTAATCGTCTTCGCCACGGCCGGATTTATCGTTTGGCGACGCGCGCCTGGAAGCCTTGGTACCACTTCGGCTGTGCCGGCTGACGACACCTCTTCTCCTAACTTTTGGCGTGAAGTCTTAAGGCTATACCGCTTTCCGATGGTAATGTTCGTTTTGGCGATCATTCCCGGCCTTAATTTCACATATTCCGGGCACGGTGGAATCAGTTGGTTCTTTGTTCCGCTGTGTCTACCGTGGGTGATCGTGCGGATACTCATCAAAATTGCGAAGGGATCTGAAGCTTCTCGCAGTTGGTACAAGGGCTTCTTCAAGATAACCATTCCGTCTTACATCGCCATCGCGCTTCCACTTTCTTGGGCCGCGGCAACATCTATTCGCATGACTCTCGGTTTGCCAATTTCCACTTGGACCTTCTTTGCCCTCATGGTCTCGCCTTTTCCATGGTGGTACTTCACCTGATTTCCAAGCAGTTTCAGTACTGAGGGCAGCACACTGCCTCTAAAATTGACCCACTGCCTGAGTTCCCATGACAGAGTCTAAGGGCACGCACAGGTGTTTTGGATGTGGAAAGGACCAGCCGCTATGGCGAGCAGGGCCAAGCCCCCACCCCCCGGTTTTCTGTAAGTGCGGATTCTAAAGGACTTAACTTTCCTATAAGCCCTTTGGAATGAACACTTACGAGATG
>QHYF01000151.1 GCA_003224075.1 Acidobacteriota bacterium | reverse complement strand
CCTGGTCGTGCAGCTTTCTCCTCGAGGAGAATTCATGGAGGACGGAGCGCCTGCCGGTGAGCAAAATGATCCGCGTATCGGCCGGGATCCCGTTGTGTTTCTGCGCGCCCGCACTCTCGGCTTCGCCGCAGCCATCGAAGGCATCCTTGCGGACCTCCGGACGAGAGAGGATCTGCCCTGGTCTCTCCTGAACATCATTGGAGAAGAGTCGCCGATTCCTGATTCCCGGGAAGCAGATCCGCCGGTGAATGGCAGTGGCCAGGCGGAGGCGGACGTTCTTCTGAGCAAGCCCGCAAACCCCGAGCAAATTCGAATTGCAAGACAACTGGAAGAGCACGGAGGTGTTCTGGTTCAAGGGCCTCCGGGGACGGGAAAGACCCACACCATCGGCAATTTGATCGGGCATTTGCTGGCCCAGGGTAAGAGCGTTCTGGTCACCAGCCACACGACAAAAGCCCTGCGCATGGTGCGGCATCACATCGTCCCGGAGTTGCGTCCCCTGTGCGTGAGCGTTCTCGAGAGTGATTTGGACAGCCGCAAGCAGTTGGAAAGTGCCGTGGGATCGATCGCCGAAAGGTTATCCCGCGCCGACGCCGGCTCGCTCGAAACAGAAGCTAAGAAACTGGAAGCCCAGCGCTGTGAACTCGTCAAAAAGCTAGATGAAATTCGGAACCAGCTCACCGAGGCTCGCGCGGATGAATATCGCGATATCGTCATCGCCGGAAAGGCCTGGGCCCCCGCTGACGCGGCGCGCAAAGTAGCACAGGAAAAGGATGGGTACAGCTGGATTCCCGGGCCGGTCGCTGCTGTTGCCCGCTTGCCGCTTTCCCCCGGCGAATTGGCCGACCTTTACCGCACGAATACTTCCGTCTCCCGCGACGACGAAAATGAACTTTCGGGCCACCTGCCGGAGCTTCACGATCTGCCGAGCTCTGAAGACTTCGAAGCCTCCCTCAGTGAGCGCAATCGTCTGGGAATGGAGGACTTGGACCTGCGTTCCGATCTCTGGCAATCAGGCGCTTCACAACAATCGCCTGAGGAATTGGAAACTCTTGCCGCCAATCTGGCGCAAGCGGTTGAGCCGCTTTCCGGGAAGGAGAAATGGAAGCTGACCGCAGTCTATGCTGGAAAATACGGCGACGTATACCGCCAGGCCTGGGACCAATTGGTCAGCAACGTGCGCCTGGTTCACCGCGAAGCCGCGAACGCGCAGGAATCGGTTGTCAAATACGGCCCGCACCTTTCGGCTAACTTGGCACTCGAAGATCAGGAACGTATTGCAGGCGAAATCCTGGCCCATCTTGAAAGCGGCGGCAAACTCGGCTCCATCGCGCTCTTCACGCACAAGTCATGGAGCCAGTTCGTAGAGCAAACGAGAGTAAATGGCGCGCGTCCGCGCCATCCCGAACACTTTCACGCCCTGCGCCAGCTCTCACGGCTTAAGACGCTCCGCAAGGATCTGGCCGCGCGTTGGGACCGGCAAGTAGCCGCTCTGGGCACTCCCCATTCGGATGAAATGGGCGAGGAAGTCGAAAAAACATTGATGCAGTTTTGCGATGCCATCGAAGATTGCCTGAGATGGTATGAACACACATGGCTGCCGCTTCAGCAGCAACTTGAAGACCTTGGCTTCCGCTGGGAGAAATTCCTTGCTGAACAACCCGCGGTCGTTGGCCCCGATGGAGAGTTGGTGCGGATCGGAATTGCCGTGACGGATTCCCTTCTTCCGATCCTGGACTCCCGCTTCAAAAAGTTGAAGTTAGTCCAGTTGAACGAAGAACTCCGCGACCTGAAAGGCAAACTCAAGCTTGATGCACGCTTGGCCAAATCGTCAAAAGTGATCGCGCAACTCCTCGAGGCGGTGAAGGAAGAGGACTCGAGCAGCTACAGGAACGCTTACGAGCGTCTCCTCGAACTGAAAAGCCGCCAGGCAGACCTTGATCTTCGCCGCGCGCTAATCGCCAAGTTGGAGACCGCCGCACCTGCCTGGGCCGCGGCCATTCGCAATCGTACCGGCGTTCACGGGCGCGGAGAACCGCCACGCGACCCTGTCTCAGCGTGGACGTGGCGTCAGATCAATGATGAACTCGATCGCCGCGCGAGCGTCTCTCTTGAGGCCCTGCAAACCAAAAGCGAAAAACTCCGCGAACAATTGCGCCGCGTGACCGTCGAACTTATCGACAAGCGCGCGTGGTCGGCGCAAGCGCGGCGCACCTCGCCTCGTCAGCGTCAAGCGCTCGTCGGCTGGCTCGACACCATCCGCCGCATTGGCAAAGGGCACGGCGTGCGCGTCGGTCTGCTGCGCGCGGAAGCCGCCAGAAAAATGAGTGAGTGCCGCGGCGCCGTTCCCGTCTGGGTCATGCCGCTTTCCCGCGTGGTCGAAAATTTTGATCCCCGCGTCACGCGCTTCGACGTCTTGATTATCGATGAAGCCAGCCAGAGCGACGTCATGGCCCTGGTCGCACTTTATCTCGGAAAAACGGTCCTCGTCGTCGGCGACCACGAACAGGTCAGCCCCTCTGCGGTCGGCCAGGACCTGGGCATCATTCAGAACCTTATCTTCCAATACCTGCCCGGCATCCCCAACTCCGATCTGTACGACGGTCAAATCTCCATCTACGACCTGGCGCGCCAGTCCTTTGGCGGCACCACCTGCCTCGTCGAGCATTTCCGGTGTGTGCCGGAGATAATTCAGTTCAGCAACATGATCTCTTATGATTGGCGCATCAAGCCGCTGCGCGATGCCAGCCGCGTCCAACTCCACCCGCACACCGTTGCTTATCGCGTCTCGGGCTCCAGCCGCGACGGAAAGGTCAATCGCCAGGAAGCGCTGGGGGTTGCCTCGCTCCTGGCCGCCGCGATTGAGCAGCCCGAGTACAAGAAAAATGACATGGGACAGCCGCTTAGTTTCGGTGTGGTCTCACTCGTAGGCGACGAACAGGCCATTGAAATCGATAATCTCCTTCGCAAGCACATCTCACCCGACCGCTACGAGCTTCATCGGCTCCTTTGCGGCAATGCTGCCCAGTTCCAAGGCGACGAGCGCGACGTCATTTTCATTTCTCTCGTCGACACCGCCCAGCGCGGCCCGCTATCTCTTCGTGATCAGGAATTATTCAAGCAGCGATTCAACGTGGCCGCGAGCCGCGCCCGCGACCAGATGTGGATCGTCCACTCGCTGAGCCCGCACAACGACCTCAAGCCTGACGATCTTCGCCGGCAGCTCATCGAACACGCGCAAGATCCCAGCCGTCTTATGCGCGCGCTCGAAGAAAAAGAAAACCGCGCCCAGTCAACCTTCGAGCGTGAAGTCATGAAGCGGCTCATGGCAGCCGGTTATCGCGTCGCTCCTCAGTGGAGAATTGGCGCTTTCCGGATCGACCTGGTCGTGGAAGGTGGCGGCAAGCGTCTTGCCATCGAGTGCGATGGCGACCGCTATCACGCGCTTGAAAAACTCCCCGAAGACATGGAACGCCAATCCGTCCTCGAGCGCATGGGTTGGATCTTCACGCGTATGCGCGGCACGGAGTTTTTCCGCAACCCCGATCGCGCTTTGAAGCCCGTCTTCGAAAAACTGCAACTACTCGAAATCTCTCCCGCGAGCGCTAAAGTGAACGCAACCGGCAAGACCCAGGCGGCCAGCGACCTGATTGACCGGGTCGTCCGCCGCGCCGAAGAGCTGCGCAACACCTGGACAAGCCGCGAATCAAGCGAATCCCGTCGTCAAACGTCATTGCATTCCGCAGGACAGGCCGCAGTGTCATGAGAACCATCGCGTTGGACTTTTTCTACAAGAGTTCCTCAAAACGAGGACAAGAGCATCCCCGTATCGCCACAAGGCTTTCATGCACTTCTTAGCCGGTGTGGTTTAAGGGATCGGAAGAAAAGATTCACGCTTGGTAGGAATTGTTGCTGTCCATAAGGCTGAATCGGTGCGCAACCACGTCCGCGCGAAGATCACCTTTTTTATCATGCTGCTCAAAAACGCGGTGTGGTCGATGGTTGGTTTCATTCAAGCATTTTCCCTTCTCTGTTTGAGCCTTTTCTCATCGGGGCAATCTGGGTCTGCGCGTCCTGCAACGTCCAGTGACAATTCCACAATCTCGCCGGTCATCGTCATTGGCTTCATGGGCGGGTTTGTCAAGCACGATAATGCGGTGCATAGCGGCGTCCAGCTTGCTGCGCGCCTCCGGCAGGACTACGCCTCGGGTGTGTATGTGGAGGTGTTCGAGAATCGTCGCAGGGAGAAGGCCCGCCAAGAGATCCTGAGACTTCTGAGCAAGAACCATGACGGAACATTGACCGCCGAAGAGAAACAGAACGCCCGCGTCATCATTTATGGGATGAGCTGGGGTGCCTCGGAAACGGTAACGCTTGCGCGAGAATTGGAGCGAGATAGCATCCCCGTGCTCCTTACGGTCCAGGTGGATAGTATTTCCAAGATTCGTCAGAACGACGCGGTCATCCCCGCCAACGTCGCTGAGGCCGCCAATTTCTATCAGCCGAGCGGAATGCTCCACGGCCAGCCTCAAATCCGGGCCGCCGATGGTTCACGCACACGGATTCTCGGCAATTATCGCTTTGACTACAAGTCAAAACCCATCCTGTGCGACAAGTATCCCTGGTACGATCGCGTCTTTACGAAGAGCCACACTGAAATCGAATGTGATCCGACTGTTTGGAATCAGGTCGAATCCCTCATTCGCGCGAAGTTGCCTGCGCAAAAACCTACCGGATTGCCACAACGATCCATTCAGTAGAGAGGGGCGCATTGGTTGTTCTGACCTGTGGCTTTGGAAATCACCGAGCCAGAGGTGAGGGTTTCCCGCAAGAGGTCCCGCAACCGCCTGTGGGCTCTATGAAGTTGCACTTTTGAAGTACCGACGGACCAACCCATCATCCCGGCAATCTCGCGGTGCTTGAAGCCCTGGATGTCGTGGAGAACGAAAACCATCCGGCAGGTCGGAGGCAGCTGCGCTACCGCACGCTCCAGATTGACGCGATCTACCAGCCAAGTCAGCGACAAGTCGGGTCCGCCAACCTCTTTTCCTGGCTCACCGCGGTCCGCATCCGGCGCCGTCATTTCGTCAAGTGAGGTTTCCACCAAGCTTTTTCTGCGCAAGTGCATGAGCGCGACGTTGAGAGCTACGCGGTGCAACCATGTCGAGAAGGCCGATTCACCGCGGAACGTGCTGATTTTGCGGAAGACTCGTAAGAACGCTTCCTGAGTCAAGTCCTCGGCTTCCGTTGGATTCGCCACCATGCGCAAGAATAGGATGTAGATGCGCCGGCTATGCAATTGATAGAGCTGTTTGAACGCTATGGCATCGCCGTGCTGAGCACCCCGGACGGCCTCCGCCTCCGGCAATTCGCTCCTACCAGGGTTTTCACGTTCGGAAAAGGCCGTGCGTTGTCGAAGTGTCGGTGCGCGACTGCAATCGTAACCTATCATTTCCTGCCCCCCAAATTAACAACCGCGATTGAGTATCGCCCACTGTTGCGAAAGGAGTGGGCGGGCTGAGATAGGCTTGCTCAGGTCCCGCGAACCAATCAACGTGCTATGGGAGTGAGGAGCAAGCCGATGCCCAGGATGCCAACCAAGAATCCACGCAGATTCAAGGGGATAGCGAGTCTCTAAAATTTAAGATGATGTAAAAATTTCCCGGACTCTGGAAATGCGGGGTACTGGTCGCATATTTGGACGGAGAGCTTTTGCATAGCATCACAGCGTGTTGTGAAGTCCAATCGGGTATCAATCATTACCGCCGTCGGACCTGTTCGTGCTTGGAATGCTTTTGCCGGGGATGAAAGTAAATGCGACGGATACGGCGCTCTGACGAGAGGCATGCTGCAAGAGGGA
>QHYF01000150.1:5645-6061 GCA_003224075.1 Acidobacteriota bacterium | reverse complement strand
GAGGTACAATCGCCCTGGGCCTCGCTATACGAGCTATCCCACGGCCCCTGTGTGGAACGACGATTTCGGGTCCGCCGATCTCGAAAGAGTGCATGAAGCGGCCGAGCGCGCCAAAACGCCTGTATCGCTTTACATGCACATTCCCTTCTGTGAAAGCCTCTGCCTCTTTTGCGCCTGCAACGTCGTCATCCAGAAGGATAAGAGCGTGGCGCCGCCGTATCTTGATATCCTCAAGCGTGAAACGGAACGCATCAGCCGCAGTGTCTCCAAAGATCGCCCGATCGTACAGTTCCACTGGGGCGGCGGCACACCCACTTACCTGACGCCGGAACAAATCGAGGATTTGTTCGGTTTCACGCGGGAGCACTTCCAGTTCGCCCCCGACAGCGAAATTGGCATCGAAGTCGATCCGCGAG
>QHYF01000150.1:0-5578 GCA_003224075.1 Acidobacteriota bacterium | reverse complement strand
CCGATGTTCAGAAAGCCGTTCACCGCATTCAGCCCTTCGAAATGACGCGGGACTTGCTCTTCGCCGCGCGCGAACTCAGCTTTGACAGCATTAACGTGGACCTGATCTACGGCCTCCCCTACCAGGCGCCGGATCGTTTTGCCCACACCGTGGACCAGATCCTTGAGCTCGCTCCGGATCGCGTCGCTCTCTTCAGCTATGCGCACGTTCCCTGGCTCAAAAAGCAGCAAGGTTCTTTTGCCGCGCATCTTCCCGAAGGCATGGAAAAATTTGAAATTTTCCGCACCGGGCTCCTCAAGTTTCTCGAGGCCGGCTATCTCTACATCGGCATGGACCACTTCGCGAAGCCCGGCGACGAACTGGCCGTCTCCCAGCAGAACCGCACGCTGCACCGCAATTTTCAGGGCTACACAACCAAAGCCGGCGCCGACCTCTACGGCATGGGCATCACCGCCATCAGCGGCATCCAGGACGCTTACGCGCAAAACTATCGCGATATCCCCTCGTGGCAAAAAGCCGTCAGCGAGCGCGGCCTTGCCACTATGCGCGGCTATCAGCTTTCGAACGAGGATCGCTTGCGCCGCGCCGTGATCAGCCGCCTGCTTTGCCACACGGTCGTAATCAAAGATGAAATTTCCCGCGAGTTCGGCATAGACTTTGACCACTATTTTGCGGAGGAGCTGCGCCACCTTGAGTCTTCCCGCCAGGATGGCCTCGTGCTTCTGGAGCGCGACGAGATCCGCGCCACTTGGCTCGGCCGCATTTTCATTCGCAATCTCGCCATGGTTTTCGATCCCTATCTCGAAAAACAGAAGCTCGATGCCAAGCCGCTCTTTTCGAAAACTCTCTGATCCCGCGAGGATGCTCCCATCTCCGTGACCCATCGCGTCCCAGCACTGGTGGTTGGCGGCGGCATCTCCGGCCTCGTCTGCGCTTACGCATTGCAGAAGGCCGGTATCGAGGTGCAATTGGTCGAGGCCAGTGCGCGCCCCGGCGGTGTCATCCATTCCATCGCTCGCGACGGCTTCCTCCTCGAACGTGGCCCGCAAAGCTTTGCCGGCACCGCCGCGCTCCGCAAACTATGCGCTGAACTCGCCATTTCCGATCAACTCCTGCAGGCGCCGCCGCGAGCTCCACGTTATGTCTTAATCGACGGCGCACTCCACCCGGTGCCCTTGAGCCCGCCCGCCTTCTTCACCAGCTCGCTCATCAACGCGCAAACCAAATGGGCCCTCTTGCGCGACGTTTTCGGCAAAACAGTCCCTCCAGATGCTGACGAATCCGTCGCCGCCTTCGTCCGCAGAAAATTCTCTCCGCAGCTTCTCGATCGTCTCGTTGCACCCTTTGTTTCCGGCATTTACGCGGGCGATCCGGAGCGGCTAAGCATTCGCAGCGCCTTCCCGCAACTCCACGAAGCCGAAAAAGTAACCGGAAGCATCGTTCGCGGTATGTTGCGTCTCCCCAAAGCCAAGAAAGGCTCCCGCGAGCGCCCCACGTTGCAAACCTTCCGCGAAGGCAATGAAACACTCGTGCGCGCGCTTTCGAATCGGCTTGGCGCTGCGCTCTGCGCCCAAACAAGCGTCTCAGGAATCTCCCGGCAAAGTGACGGTTCGTTTGACGTCCGTCTTTCACGCGACGGCAGTGAGGAATCCGCTTCCGCCAAATTTTTAATCTTTGCTACGCCTGCGGACGTAACGGCAAAGCTGCTCGGCCAGCTCGATTCGTCGTTCGAATCGCTCCTGGCCCCCATCGAATATGCCGCCGTCGCCGTGGTCTCATTGGGTTATCGCAAGAACGATGTCGGGCACTCCCTGCAGGGATTCGGATTTCTTGTGCCACGTTCCGCCGGGCTTCGGAATCTCGGCACGGTTTGGAATTCTTCACTCTTCCCGGGCCGCGCGCCCGAGGGACACGCCCTCCTCACCAGTTTCGTGGGCGGAACAACCGATCCGGCAGCCGCAACGCTGAAGCCCGAAGAACTCGCAATCCTCATCCACCGCGAAATCTCGCCCCTGCTCTCCATCAAGAGCGGGCCCGTTTTCTCGCATGTCACAATTTGGCCGCGCGCTCTTCCGCAGTACAATCTCGGTCACGGCGACCGGCTGGCCGCAGTCGCAAAACTTTTGGCCCGCTTCCCGGGCGTGTGGCTGACCGGTAACTACCTGCGCGGGCCGGCCATCGGCTCTTGTGTCGAGCAGTCATTGGCTGTCGCGGAAGAAGTGCGCGAAAGTCTCAGTCCGTAACACTGGGTTCTACTTTCCCTTTCTTGAATCCGTGCCGTATCTCAGCGCCAGCCTCGTCTTCCGCCTTTCCGCAGCCTCCCGAAATCGCCGCCGCTCCTCCGCCGTTTTCAGAATTAGCGGCGGCACCGGTTTCGGCCTCCCTGTATGCTCGTCAATCGCCACAAACGTCACAAAAGCCGTCGTGGTGTGCTTGCGTTCGCCGGTCATCGCGTTTTCCGAATACACCTCCACCCCCACCTCCATGGACGTATGGAAGACTCGGTTCACCTGCGAATGCAGCATCACGATTTCGCCAAGATTTACGGGATTTCGAAAATCGATGTGGTCCACCGAAGCCGTGACGACATAACTGTTCGAGTGCCGGTGCGCCGCCAACGCTGCCGCCATGTCCACCAGATGCATTACTTGCCCGCCCAGCAGCTTCCCCAGCGGATTCGTCTGCGCCGGCAGAACGATTTCTGTCATCTCCGACCGCGACGCGCTCACCGGCTTCCCCTGCAATTGCGCTCCACGGGAATCCTTGTCTCCGTTCTTCCGTTTCATCCGCACCCTCGTCTCGCGCTCAATTTTGACGCCTGCTTCCGCCCCCGTATAATACGGGACGACCCAATGACCGAACAAAAGAAAACCCGCCGCCAGACGCTCGAAGAATTCGTCGCCACGAAACCGGACGACGCCTTCTCCCGCTACGGCCTCGCCCTGGAGTGCATGAACGACGGCGACCCCTCTGCCGCCGACCTGCATTTTCGCGCTCTCCTCGAACGCAACGCCGACTACATCCCCGCCTATCTCATGTACGGCCAACTCCTGGTCCGCGAGCAGCGCATCGAAGAAGCAAAGCGGGTGCTTGCAAACGGCATCGCTGCCGCCGCCAAAAAGGGCAATGAACACGCCCGCTCCGAAATGGAAGCCCTCCTCACCGAACTTTCCTGATCACCCTCCTATCCTCCGGTCCGGCGCGTTTCCGTCGTCTTTGGTCCCTCCTGTGTAGACGCGGTCCTTTAGAGCCGCTCTTCTTCCGTTCTGTAGCGGCGAGTTCACCTCGCCATCCCTCTTCCCTTGTCGGCGCATAACCCGACAGCGTCGCAGCAGGTGGGAGTCGCGATTGGTGACGAGCTTGCGTACCTTCCCGGTGCGGACAACACGACAAAAGATTGACCATCGTGCTGGTCACGCACGAACACGACATTGCGCAGTTCGCGAAGCGCGTGCTGGTCTTCCGCGACGGGCGAATTCGCAAAGATGATCCGGTGCTCCAGCGCCCCAGAGCCGCCGAAGTTCTGAAGACCCTCCCAACCCTCGAAGACTGAGCCTTTGCATTGGCCAGGTCGAATCTCCGGCACACGAGAGGACGGATGATCCAGAATGAACGCCCGGAAGGACCCCACCCCCCTGTTTTTGTAAGTGCGGATTCTAAAGGAGTTGCGGGAGAATTTTCCGTAAGTGCGGATTCTAAAGGGGTTATAAGTCCTTTGTTTCCCGCAGATCCGAGGGGCGCTTGTAAGTGCGGATTATAAAGGGGTTGCGGGAGGGGGGTCTTGGAAGTGCGGATTGTAAAGGAGTTAGTGGTGAGTGGCGAGTGAGGAGGTATCAGGGAAGAACAAAATGACAAGGAGTTTTTACCACAGAGGACACAGAGCGCACAGAGATGGGGAGAAGAGGGAGAGGGGAAAGAGAGGCAGTTGAAAGTCGAAAGTTGAAAGTTGAAGGTCAACCCAAGAGAAGAAAAATCTAACGCCCCGAGAAGCTCGGGGCAGGCACCGGCACCCTGACCTGGTCGCGGTAGACGCGCTGCGCATTGGAAGGTTGGAGAAGAGGAGGTTGACAGTTCAAAGTTAAAAGTCGAAAAGGACGGAGGAGGGACAAAAAGGCGGGCATGCAGGGGAGAATGACCGGATTGGTGTCTCAGAATCAAAGAACATATTACCACATGATTACGGTCCTTGTCAAGAAAAAGTTGTAAGGGCAAATGTTTGAATGGCTTGTGGGAAGGTGCAGGGAATGGAGGAATCGGGCAGCGGATGGCTACGGAGGGGGATGAACGGTTCCGGGGGATGCGAGACGAACCGAAAAGCGCGCTTCAAGCGGTTAAGGCTGAGCCGTCGAAGAATGATCGGGCAAAAGTCAACGACCCGCCCTCCTAAACCGAGGACGGGGCACCCAAACCCTTTCTCGCGTCTAACGTCCGGGCCACCCGCCCGGTCACGCCTCACAATCCGCACGATGCCTCGGCACTCCGCAGATGAAGCCATAGTTTACGGAACCTCCTCGAATTTCCTTGCTCTAATCTGCTATTCTGCCGTCGTTATCAAAATGTCGAGCGGAGAGTCAGAAGACAATTCTTCTCTGTGGGCCGCCGTCAAAAGAATGATCGATATTCTTGCCGGTTTGGCCGTCGTGTTCACGCTGCTATTTGTTGCCCTTCAATGGCGCGAAATGAAGGAAGGTGGCAAGGACACAAAGGCCCTGGCGGAAGCCGCCAAGACTCAAGCTGAAGCTGCTAAAGCGCAATCCGAACAGGCCGAAGCGCAAACCAAGAAAATGGCTGAATCCCTCTCGAAAACCGACAATCTCATCCGCCAGGCCACTGCTCAAGCCAAAGCCGGGAATGAACTGGCGAGAGCCGCCAGGCGATCCGCTGATATTGCGAATGAGGCACTGGAGGCGGGTATCGAGTCCGGCTGGGAGGATCGGAGGCCTTGGGTTGGGCTGCAAGCGTTTCAGTGTAATGGTTGCACGGAGACAGACGGTAACCTGAGGATTGGAGTTCTTGCTGGGATCATAGCCAACACGGGGAAGACTCCTGCCATCAGGATGAGCA
This sequence comes from Acidobacteriota bacterium, assembly GCA_003224075.1. GTDB lineage: Bacteria > Acidobacteriota > Terriglobia > Acidiferrales > UBA7541 > Acidiferrum. The sequence continues at coordinate 514 of QHYF01000150.1, read as the reverse complement.
TCCATGTGGGTTCGATCCTCAACATCCGGAAGAGTGACCCAATCCCGGATTGGGACAGCATGCAGCGAGAGAGCGACGAAAGAGAAAAGAAGTCTAGAGAGCGCCTGCCCCCCGACATCGCGGCCCAAATTTCGAAGTCAATGGAAATCCTCAATAGAGAGATGTCGGCACAGACAGTACTGCCGCCAAATGGCACTGAAGGGTTGAATCTGATCACTGGAACTAGCATCGGCCGACCAAAGGATATACGCGAGCGTCATGAAATGCTCCAGTATGTGGTAGGTAAGATTACTTACTATGATATTAGACAGGCCAGCGAGCAGCATACGACCAAGTTCTGCCTGGTGAACAACTACGGGGTTGACTTCCATTTTTGCGCAAGCGGCAACTCGATGGATTAGCCGTCCCCGAACGCCCCTGCGGCCGCCGCGCGGTGTTTGCGTGCATTTCTTCGCGCGCCGGCCATGCGCGATTGTTTTCAATTTGGAAACTCCCGTCGATTTTGAGCGCAAAC
>QHYF01000168.1 GCA_003224075.1 Acidobacteriota bacterium | reverse complement strand
TGGTGGAGAACCACGAATGATGCGCTGGATGTGCTGCGCGAAGTCCTTGGCCTGGTGAATGCCTGGGCCGGCTTGCCCTTGCATGCTTCTCAATGAGCGGGGCGTTTTTCTTCGATGGTGAACATCGGGAGATTTTCAAAAAAAGAAGAACCGCTTGCGCCGCGCCGATGGCAATTCCTGTTCAACTTCTGGAACGTGCGGCAACTCCCGGCCCTCGAACGCCGCCAAGGGATTCTCCAGGAACAGGGCGCGGGCCTTTTCCTCGCCAAACCGGTCCAGCACGACGTCATAGGCAGGCTGAAGGCGCAGCGGCCGGGTCCGTGTGTTGTGCGCGTCGCTGGCCACGAAGTGGACGAGCCCCTCCTCAATCCATCGCAGCGCGTCTTTCTGGGACGTTTGGCCAAAGCCTCCCGTGAGCGCACCTCCGGTGACCTGCACGAAGCAACCCTGCCGCACCCACTTTCTCAAGCGTTCGGCGTGGGCACGCAAAATGTGGTTGCGTTCCGGGTGGGTGATCACGGGGCGCACCCCGGCGAGCTGAATCTCGTGCAGCGTTTTGTCCATTGAAGGCGGAATCGAAATCTCATTGAACTCCACAAGCAAATAATTCTTTTGATTGATGCAATAGGGAGAGCTATCCGCGCGCAACGATCCCAGATTTTCCGGATTCAGGTGAAAGTCGCAACCCGTGGCAATTTTCAGGCCGTCGCGAAACTTAGCCTGCAATTCATCCCGAATCCGGCGCACCTGGGCGTAATCGAACAAGTATGTGCTGTTGGAGTGCGGTGTCGCGACAAGATGGCTGATGCCGTCGGCAATCGCCGATTCCGCCATCAACATTGATTCATCCATCGTATCGGGGCCGTCATCGAGCCCCGGCAGAATGTGACAATGCACATCGACCATTTGCATGATACGTCCCTTAGCGCCCCCAGGCGCCGAACACTTGCCAGGCGCCAAGTGCAAACAACATTCCCGCGAAAATCTGCCGCATCCGCCGCGGCTTGATCTTTTTTGCTAAGATTCCCCCTGCGATGCCGCCCAAAAACACTCCCGGAATCAGCAGCAGCCCCGTCTTCCAAGAGACGAATCCCTGTTTTGCGTAAGCCATTAGCGCCAGCACTCCTGTAGGCGGGATCAGCGCAATCAAGCTCGTTCCCTGCGCCCGGTGCTGGCCGAAGGCAAACAGCAACCCCAGGAGCGGCACGAGAAGAACGCCGCCGCCGATCCCGAACATCCCCGAAGCGGCTCCACAAACGGCCGCGACGGCAAGAATTCCAGCGCTGCGTCCAATCCCTTCAGCCACAGGCGCTCTCCTCTGCTCCCGCGGCTGCGCCGCCCTCCAGCCGCGCTCTTCTCCACAGCAGGAGTGCTGCCAGCATGAGGAAACACCCGAATAATCCCTTTAGATGGCGGGATGGCAGGGGAAGCGCAACTAAGCTGCCAGCGTACGCGCCCAGCAGCATCCCCAGCGCACACAGAATCCCTGCTTTCAAATCGACCTGGCCCTGTTTCCAATACTCCCGCAAGGCTCCCAGCCCGGTAGGAGGCAACAAGATGAATAGTGAAGTGCCCTGCGCCAGATGCTGGTCCACATGCAGCAGGTAGACGATGGCCGGCACCAGTACCACGCCGCCGCCGATGCCCAGGAGGCCCACCAGCACACCGACGACAAGTCCCAGCAAGAGAATAATCGATATCATTGTGATCGGACAGCGTTATAACTCTCGCCGCAATGAGGCTAGCGAAGTTCTTCCTATCTTCCCCTGTCCCGCCGCCCGCGGCAACCTCGTTTGGACAAGCGGCGATTCGGAAGAATGCCTGCTTTTTTTGTTTGCGCGGAACCTGCTATATTTACATGTCTTTTCACGCCCGCCCTGTGGTCTGCTGGCCCCGACCGGGTCGGGGTCACGGATGAGGGCGCATCCCCGAAAACACGACTAGGTGGACCCCGGCCAGATCGAGGTCACAGAGAACGAGGAGCGCAACGCAACCCATGCCAATTGACCGAAAACCCGAATTCTTCAAAGGCTATCAGCTCAAAGTCGGAATCATCGGCTGCGGGTATGTGGGCTTGCCGCTGGCGCTGCGATTTGCCGAAGCGGGACATAAAGTTACGGGATTTGACACTGACGCCACCAAAGTGAACATGCTCAATGCGGGCAAATCCTATATCGAGCATATTCCCCAGAATAAGATCCAGCAGTTCGTCAACAGCAAGCATTTCAGCGCGACCACGGATTTCGCTAGATTGAAGGACGTCGACGCCATCATCATCTGCGTGCCCACGCCGCTCGATGAGCGCCGCGAGCCCGATCTGAGCTACGTCGAACAGACCGCCATTTCCATTTATCCCCACCTCCAAAGGGGGCAGCTCGTGGTGCTCGAATCGACGACTTACCCCGGCACCACCGAAGAGCTCGTACTCCCGATCCTGGAGAAAAGCGGTCTGCGTTGTCCCATCGTTTCCGGCCCGGAAAATGAAAACGTCGCGTGCGATTTCTATCTGGCATTCTCCCCGGAACGTGAAGACCCCGGAAATAGGCAGTTCGGCCTGGCCCAGATTCCCAAGGTCGTTGGCGGCCTGAATCCGCCGAGCGGCCGCGCTGCGCAGTCGCTCTACACGCAGGTCGTTGCGCGCGTTGTTCCCGTCAGCTCCACGCGCGCCGCGGAAATGGCCAAGCTGCTGGAAAACATCTTCCGCTGCGTGAACATCGCGCTCGTCAACGAGCTAAAAATGCTCAGCCTGCGCATGAACATTGACATTTGGGAAGTCATCGACGCCGCCGCGACCAAACCCTTCGGCTACATGCCCTTCTATCCCGGCCCGGGCCTCGGTGGCCACTGCATCCCGGTCGACCCGTATTATCTTTCCTGGAAGGCTCGCGAATTTGACTTCGCGACGCGTTTCATCGAGCTTGCGGGCGAAGTTAATACTGCGATGCCCTATCACGTGGTGGACGCTGTCGCCAATTCGCTCAATGAACGCAAGAAGAGCATGAAGGGCTCCAAGGTTCTCGTGCTTGGTGTGGCTTACAAGAAGGACGTGGATGATTTGCGCGAATCGCCCACGCTGAAGATCATGCAGCTCCTGAAGCAGCGCGGCGCCCTGCTTGATTACAACGACCCTTATTTCCCGCAGCTCCACAAAATGCGGCACTACGATTATGCGAACATGAAGTCCGTGCCGCTCACTCCCCAGACGCTCGGGAGTTACGATGCCGTGGTTATTGCCACGGATCATTCGAGCTATGATTATGTGGCGATCGTGGATGCGGCGAAGCTGGTCATCGACACGCGCAACGCCACGCGCCGCGTCACGCGCCAGCGCGAAAAGATCGTGCTTTGCTAGACGGCAATGGCCTCTTCCGCTGAAGAGATTCGCCGCCCGCTCGAGGAAAGCGTTCGCGTCAAGCGGGATTTCCCCCAAAATCTTAACTATTACTTGATATAGTGACGAAAGCTATAGACGTGCAAGGCTTTGTTCCGGCCCCAGCCTCGCAGCGGCGCCTTTCGACTCTGGATTCCTTAGTTCGCTTTCAGCAGCTCCACGCGCGCCGTCGCGAACGGCATCGTCGCTTCGAGAAGCACCGGCGTCCGCGCCGCGTTGTTCGCGAGGTACAAGAGGAAGGAGGCATCCTTCATCTCGACGCCATTGTCGAAAACCCGAATGGCGATCTTTGCCGCGGTATAGTTTCCCGCCGGGACCGTGACACTTACCGAAGGGCCTGCCCGCCTTGCGCGCACGTCGTACAGCTTGTGCCCGTCGTAGACCGGGCTGCGTACTTCCGGTGTTTTTGCCCAATCGAGATTCCGCAGATACTGCATCATCCCCAGAGGATCGCGCGTTCCGGGCAGCACGCGCGGCGTCCGCGGGCGCTGGCTCGTTCCCCGATGCCGTCATGCGCTGGACGGAATCCACCTTCTGACCGCGCTCGTTCAGGTGCATTTCATACTGCAGACTCGTCATTGTCACGGCATCGCTGTAAGAATCAAACTGGTCATCAAGCTCAAAAACCATTCGCAATGCATTCTCCGTGTGCGCGAACGCCTGCAGATGCCATGTGCTTTTTCCGAGAAAATTGCCCCGCCCGGCAACTCGGAGCCTCAAATTCGCTACATTGTTCAGCTTGGACACATTTGCCGTGTAATCCAGAACCTCACCCGCCCGCAGCGGCAACCCTGCATCAGCGGGCGGAGGAGTCTTTTTCGACTTTGCGTGCGAGGGTGACCTGGCTGCCGCGTCAGTTCCCAGCCTATTCGCGGGTGGCGCCTCGCGAAAGCCTGGTGGCTCTGACGCAATCACCTCCGGGACAGGGTGTTCCCCTCTAGCGCGTACCAGGAAAAATGCTCCCGCAGCGCAACCCAGCGCCGCTAGCGCCGTGATCCCAATTGTCACCTTGTGGGTCATGCTCTTTGTGTGACGTTGCCGCGAATCGGCCGTTTGCCCGCCGCGCTTCCGTCGTACAATATCTACCCGTGCGCGGAAATCATCGGGTGTCTTCGCCGGCTCCCCGCGAACTACGAGCGTATCAAAACGCGGGCCAGGCGTCTTTTCCCGGCTTGTGCTTATTGCTGCGGCGGGCAACCTGCCGGCCGCAAATCAGATGGTCGGCCGCTGGGCGGTCGCAGTAGCTAGGAGGATTTCTTGAATGCGGTACCTTGTCACGGGCGGCGCCGGCTTCATCGGCTCGAACACGGTGGACGAACTCGTCAGCCGCGGCCATAGCGTCGTCGTTCTTGATGACCTTTCATCGGGCAAGGAAGACCACCTCGCCGAAATCCGCAACAAGATTACTTTCATCAAAGGCAGCGTCACGGACATCGAGGTCGTGCGGAAGGCCATGCACGAAGCCGAGTATGTCCTGCACCTCGCTGCCCGCACTTCCGTGCCGCGCTCGGTGAAAGACCCCATTGAGACGAACCGCATCAACGTCGATGGGACGCTCAACGTTTTGGTCGCGGCCAAGGAAATGAAAGTTAAGCGCGTGGTCTTGGCCGCTTCGTCTTCTGCTTATGGCGAGACGCCCACTCTGCCCAAAGCCGAAACCATGCAGCCGCAGCCCATTTCCCCTTACGGCGTCACCAAGTATGTCGGCGAGCTGTACGGACAAGCTTTTGGCCGATGTTACGGCCTCGAGAACGTCGCGCTCCGCTATTTCAACATTTTTGGGCCGCGGCAGGATCCCAGCTCGCCGTATTCAGGCGTGCTCGCCAAATTCTGCGCCGCCTTCCTCGAGGAAACCCAGCCGGTTGTTTTCGGCGACGGGGAACAGACGCGCGACTTCACCTTCGTCGACAATGCCGTTCTGGCCAATCTTTTGGCTTGCGAGGCGCCCAATGTTTCGGGAAGAGTCTTCAACGTCGGCACCGGCGGACGTGTCTCTCCCAATCAAGTCCTGCTGACTCTCGCAAGGATTACCGGCAAGACCCTCGAAGCGAAGTACGACCCGCCGCGCGAGGGAGACATCCGCGACTCCCAGGCAGACATCTCTCGGGCGCGCGAATTTCTCGGGTACCGTCCGCAGGTCGGTTTTGAAGAAGGCTTGACGCTCACGTTCGAATGGTACCGCTCCACGCAGGCGAAAACCCAAGCGAAGTCAGAAACGTGAGCGGTGATTCGCGCCCAGTGACTGGCGAAGAGTTACGTCCCCCGTCGTCGCCGCACTGGTCATCAATGTTGTCTGCGCGCAATTTAGTTTTCTGTACAAACTAGAAATAAGCTCGTCCGCATTTACCGTCTATCGAAAGATTTGAACTGAATTCCTGGACCGGCCAGCCTCGAGTATTCGGCTTGCCGCGGGACACACGCGTTTTTGCCCTTGGACACAGGCGGCACCGAATAGTCACTCCGCCGCAGGGGGAACTTGTGCCGCGCTTGGAACAGTCCCGCGCTATTGCTCAAAGTATGCTTCACCGCCGCGCCCGCCGCGCGGCTGCGGCGGCGCAGGCACGATGTGCGGAATTCCCGCTTCATTCATCTTCTTATTCAGCGCGGGCAGTTCCTCGTCCGCGATTTTCTTAACCTGCCCCGACGCGTCATTGACCAGCGGCGTCAACTCCGCCAGTTTTTCCTTCTGCTGCCCGCCGGGAGCAGCCGCGAAACCGTCCAGGCTGTCGAGCAGGTTCTGCACCTGATTGGGCAACGGGTCCGGCTTCCATTCGAACGGTGGCCCTGCGTTCCCCAGCCCCCCACGTTCGCGGATGAACTTCTCCGCGACGGCATCCACTTTTTTCTGCAGCTCATCAGCGGCCTTGACGATCTCATCGGGGATTTTCGCCGTGCTGGGTTTCCCGGCATCCTTTTTCCACTGCTCGCGGGCCGTCTTCAAAGCCGTCTGTATTCCTTCAATCGTTTTCCTGTCCTTATCCGTTGCCTTGGCCATCGCGTAGAGCTGATCGATGGCCTCGCGCCGCGCCGCCCGGTCCGGGGCCGAGATTACGATCCGCGTATCATCTTCTACGGTGACCTTTTGCGTGGCTTCTTTACCGCCGGCCTTGATCTTAATGGTGTATTCACCGGGCTCGACCAGCGGGCCGCGCGGCCCAAACCCGAATCCTGCGGCGATGGCTTCCAGTTGTTCCGGTGTGGGCTCCGCCGGCGGGTTCCCGCGCAAATCCCAGTTGGTGCGGTTTACACCCGCCGCACCCGGCCCGTCGAATTCACGAATCACTTTCCCGTTTTTATCGAGAACGGTGATCTTTGCCTTGCCTTCTTTCTTCGCTGCCGCCTCGTCCTTCGGTTTGTCTTCCGCGGAGTCTTTCTTGTCCTTATCGTCTTTGTCTTTTTTCGGCGCTTCCGCCGGTACGGCTTCCTTCAAGTAGTAGCTCAAAAGCGCGCCGTAAGCGGGATTTTTGGCGGTGAACATTTTCTGCCCCGCGCTCCAGCGGCGATTCCGTATGAACCAAGTTGTCGCCGTGCGCGGCGGGAAGAACATCAGTGGTGACCCAGCCACGTTCGCATCCATTTTTTCGATGGGCGTCAAATCGTCAAAAATCCAGACGGATCGCCCGTGCGTGGCCAGCACTAGGTCGTTTTCCCGAGCCTGAATTTCGATGTCGTCCACGGGCACAGTCGGAAAGTTATTTTTCAACGCCATCCAATTCGCTCCGCGATCCCAGGACGCCCACAACCCGAACTCCGCCCCGGCAAACAAGAGGTTTGTATTCCGCGGATGCTCGCGCATCACGTGCACACTGCCCGCCGAATCCGGTATTCCGTTGCGGATCGCTTTCCAGCTCTCGCCGTAATCGTTTGTCGCAAAAATGTACACGTTGTAGTCGTCTCCGCGATGCCCATCGAATGTCACGAAGGCCACGCCGTCCCCGGTCTTCGATGCCACCACGCGGCTCACATACGTGCCCTTCGGCACGCCCGGCACCTTTGGCGCCACGTTCTTCCACGTCTTTCCGCCGTCGCGCGTGACTTGCAGGTTGCCGTCATCGGTCCCCACCCATAGCACACTTGGCGTGAGAGGCGATTCGCTGAACGTCGTGATTGTCGGATATTCCTGCACGCCGTCGTGCCGCGAGAGCGTGTTTTTGTCCGGCGTTTTCCCAAAGATTTGCAGCTTGTTGCGATCCACTCCGGTTGTCAGGTCGCCCCCCAGCCGCGTCCAGGTGTCGCCGCGGTCTGTGGATTTGAAAAGATAGTTCCCGCCGTAATAAACGGTCGTGTGGTTGTGCGCGGAAACCGCCACCGCTGAGTTCCATTGAAACCGGTAGTGCGGCTCGCCCGCCTTTGCTTCCGGGCGGATGGAGCGCTGCTGCCCGGTGCGCATGTCGCGCCGGTCGATATATCCATCCTGCGACTCGGTGTAAACGATCCACGGCTCCACATTGTCGATCGCGGCGTAAAAGCCGTCGCCGCCGTGAATCACCTGCCAGTCTTCGTTCACAATGCCGTCGCGCGTCAGGGTTTGGCTCGGGCCGCACCAGCTCCCGTTGTCCTGCAATCCGCCGCAAATGTGATAGGGCTTCTCATTGTCAAGGGCAACTTCATAAAACTGCCCGATGGCGATGGTGTTGAGGAAGTCCCACGTCTTTCCGGCGTCATAGCTCCAGTGAATGCCGCCATCCGAACCCGTAATCATGTGATTCGAATCGGCGGGATCGATCCACATGGCGTGATAATCGCCGTGAATTCCCCTCACGCGCTGCGTCGAAAAAGTCTTCCCCCCATCCTCGGAGTAAAACATCTGTGCGCCCAGCGCCCAGACTCGCAGGTCATTGTTTGGATCGATCCGCACCTGGCTGTAATATGAGGGCCGCGGATTGGTATCGCTCATCTTCTTCCACGCCTCGCCCTTGTCCTCACTGCGGTAAATGCCACCCTTCTCGTGCTGGATGAGCGCGTAAACGATGTTCGAATCCTTGCGATAAACATCCAGCCCAATGCGCCCGGTGTCTCCGCCGTTCTCGTACGGCAGCCCCTTCGTCAATTTCTTCCAGGTCGCGCCGCCATCCGTGGTTTTATAGATGCCGCTGTCCGGTCCACCGCCATTGAAACCATAGGGCGTCCGCCGCCGCTCGTACGCCGCGGCATACAAAGTGTTCGGACTTTCCGGATCCATCGCGATGTCACTCACGCCGGTGTCGTCATTGATTTTCAACACCTGCGACCAGGTCTTCCCCCCATCCGAGGTTTTGTAAACCCCGCGCTCCGGATTCGGTCCCCACAAATGTCCCAGCGCCGCCACATACACCACTTCCGGGTTCTTCGGATGAATCACAATGCGTCCGATATGGTGCGTCGCCTCCAGCCCCGTCTTCTTCCAGGTCTTCCCGCCATCGAGCGACTTATACGCTCCATCGCCCCAGGACGAGCTTTGCCGGTTGTTGGGCTCGCCTGTTCCGACCCACACGACGGAGGGATCCGACGGCGCAATTGCGATGTCGCCAATCGTGGACACGCTCTCTTTGTCGAACACGGACTCCCAGGTCGTTCCGTTGTTCGTCGTCTTCCAGACGCCGCCTGATGCCGTGCCGACATACACGATGTTCGGGTTGCTCTCCACCACGGCAAAGTCATCGATGCGCCCGCCCATCGTTGCCGGTCCGATTTCGCGAAATTCCAAGCTCTTGAATTTATCGGCAGGATTCGGCTGGTCGCCGGGCCCCGCGAGCGTGTTCATCGCAAATGAGCCAAAAAAGGCGAAACAGGCAAAAATCGCCTGGAGAGCACTCCACCTATGCTTCATTTCGATCCCCCTGTGCGCAAGGCCCGGCATGTTACTCCTGCTGGCCCGCATGACGCATCATATGCTTTTGAAAGGGCAAACCAACCCTGTGCAAAGTCAGACGCGCGATTCCGTCGTCACGTTTCACGGTACTGGCGCCGGCACGCTCGTTCGTCTCTCCGCCGCTATTCCCGGTTTGCGCTCCTCAACTACACATCCCTTTGACCGCATGCTAGGCTATCCAACTGTTTTCATTGACTGCATGCTCCGCGCGAATGGTCATTCCCGTGCACGGATTCTTTTCACGCTCCGTCTTTTTCTTCTTCTGACGGCGCTTTTTGCTGCGTTTGGCGGCCCATGCGCCGGCATCGTTTCCGCTCAGCAAGTTCGTTTTCCCGCGCGCAAGGGAGGAGTCGTGAATTTGGAAGCGAAAACGCAGAGCCGCAAGGGCGACGCCACCACGGCCGATGGCGACGTGGACATTCAGTACGCGGACACGCGTCTTCGCGCCGACCACGTCGAATACAATGGCAAGACTTACGAAGCCGTGGCTACCGGCCATGTGCACCTCGATTACAACAATGAACATATCGACGCCGACGAAGCGCATTACAACGTCAGCACCGGCCATGGGCTCTTTCATAACGTTCGCGGCAACGTCAAAATCGAACGGCGGCCGAATCCGGACGTGCTGGTTACCGATAATCCGCTCTACTTCGAAGCGCGTGACGTCGAGCGCTTTGCCGGGGACGTTTACCTGGTCCACCGCGCCTGGATCACCATCTGCGATCCCGAACATCCCAAGTGGCAGTTCTATGCGCCGCACGCGCGCATTCGCCTCGACAAAACTGCCGCGCTCATCAACGCTAACTTTCGCCTGTTCCGTGTCCCGCTAATCTGGCTTCCTTACGCTACCGCGCCCGCGGGACGAAGAATCCGCCAATCCGGTTTCCTCATTCCTGATATCGGCCAGAGCTCCCGCAAAGGCTTCATTGTTGGTGATGCTTTTTATTGGGCTCCCACGCCGTGGATGGATACCACTTTCGGCGCGCAGTTTATGAGCCGCCGCGGCATTCTCGAACGTGGATCATTTCGCGCCAAGCCGTTTGAGAACACTTCGATCCAATACACCTTCCTTGGCGTTGACGACCGCGGTCTTCTAAACTCCAGCGGCACGCGTAATCCTCAGGGCGGCGAGCAGCAGCGCCTCGAAATCCAATCCTTGCTTCCCGGAGGCTGGCGCTTCGTCACGGACTACAACCACCTCTCCTCGCTTACGTTCCGCCTGGCCTTCGCCGACACCTTCGGCGAAGCCATCAACTCGGAAGTGCGCAGCGCCGTCTTCCTCACCAACAATTTCCGCGGCTTCAGCCTCAATCTCGCGGGCTTGAACGACAAAAGTTTTCTGATAGCGGCAACTTTAACGACCCCGGCCATAGCGGCCACCAGCGTCACTCTCCGCGATCTGCCGGAGGCGCGTTTCGGTTCCGTCGAACAATCGCCGTGGAAGAGTGCGCCTCTCTATTTCTCGTTCGACAGTTTTGCTGGCGCCGCCCACCGCTCCGACT
>QHYF01000167.1 GCA_003224075.1 Acidobacteriota bacterium | reverse complement strand
GCAGAAGATGTGGATCACCAACGGCGGCTTTGCCGACGTGTACATCGTCTTCGCAAAGGTCGATGGCGAAAAATTTACAGCCTTCATCGTCGAGCGGACTTTCCCGGGCTTCAAGCCCGGCAACGAAGAGCACAAGATGGGCATTCACGGGAGCTCGACGACGCCGATTTTCCTGGAAAACTGCAAGGTGCCGAAAGAAAACGTGCTGCATGAAATCGGCCGCGGGCACATCGTGGCGTTCAATATTCTGAACGCCGGGCGCTTCACGCTCGGCGCTTCCTGCGTCGGCGGCTCGAAGAACGTGCTCACGACGGCTTCGAAATATGCGAAAGAGCGCAAGGCCTTTGGAAAACAGATCGGCGAATTCGGCATGATGAAAGAAAAACTGGCGGAAATGGCCATCCAGATTTTCGCGGTGGAATCGATGGTCTACCGTTCGGCCGGAAATATTGAAGCGGCGATGACCGCTGCTTCGGGGTCGGGCGACAAGATTCAAAATTCGATGAAGGTTCTGGAGGAGTACGCGATCGAAAGCTCCATCGCCAAGGTTTATGGCAGCGAGATGCTCGATTTCGTCGTGGACGAAGGCGTGCAAATCTTCGGCGGCTACGGTTTTCACGAGGAGTATCCCGTCTGCCGCGCGTACCGCGATTCGCGCATCAATCGCATTTTCGAAGGCACCAACGAAATCAACCGCATGCTCATCATCCAAATGTTGATGAAGCGCGCCATGGGCGGCCAATTGCCGCTCATTCCCGCGGCCATGAAGCTGGCGGATGAAATTCTCGCCGGGCCATCGTTCGAAGAAGCGCCGGAGGGAGTTCTTGCCGATGAAGCGCGCGTGGTGGCCAATTCCAAGAAAATGTTTTTGCAGGCCGCGGGCGGCGCGGTCCAGAAATTCCGCGAAAAGCTGGCCGATGAACAGGAATTGATCGGCGCGCTTTCAAACATGGTGATGGAGATTTACGCGATGGAATCGTGCCTGCTCCTCCGCAACGCAAACGATGATTGATGCCGCCCGCGTTTTCATCCACGACGCCGCGGAGCGTGCCGAACACGAAGCCAAACGCGCCGTCGCCGCCGTCCACGAGGGCGACATGCTGACCACGCAGATGGCGGTGCTGAAACGCTTCGCGAAGCGCGGGCCGGTGGACACTATCGCGCTGCGCCGCCGCGTGGCGGCGGCGGTGCAGTCTCAGGACCGCTACCCGTTCGAAGCCCGATAAGGGCCCTCTCCGGGCACCGTGAACTGCTCCACACCGTGAGCCTGGTTTCCGCCTAATCGGAGCCTTTCCTGCAGGGTGTTCTTGACATGTATGCACAGATGTGCATACACTAGCGAAGTGAGCTACGAGTGGGATCCGGCTAAGGCGCGAGCAAATCTGGCGAAACATGGAATTCGCTTCGCCGATGCAATTGCGGTGCTGGAGCACGAGCGCGCCTTAACGATCCGGGATCCTTTCTCCGAGCATGAAGAACGCTGGATCACACTCGGAAGTGATGCAATGGGACGAGTATTGGTAGTGGTTTACTCCTGGCGGGGCGGCAATGCGCGCTTGATCTCAGCGCGCCGGGCCACACGAAGGGAACGGAAGCAATACGAGGGAACTTATGATGCGTGAGTACGACTTTCGCAAAGGGAAGCGCGGCCCGGTGGTCGCGGCTGCCAAAGGCAAAACCCGGATTACCATCCGGCTTGACGACGACATTCTTGCCTGGTTCCGCAACGTGGTAGAACGTGCGGGTGAGGGCAATTATCAGACTTTAATTAATGAAGCGCTTCGACAATATATCCGGCGTTCCGACGAATCGATTGAGAAAACGCTGCGGCGCGTCATTCGCGAGGAATTGCGCCGGGCCAGTTGAGCGCTGCGGCGGTGTGGCGGCGGCGGTACAGTCGCAGGACCGCTATCCGTTCGAAGGCCGATAGCCATACTCGTACAATTGGGCAGGCATGAGAAGCTCCCTCCGCCCAAGCGGGAGTTTAGGCTGGCGGTACCTCCCCAGACCGGATTAGGTCTTGATTTGCACGAACTTAGGGCGATTCGCCGGCCGTGGATTGCGGGCGCCCCAGCGTGAAGGTTGTTCCGATTTTCGTTTAAGGCGGTTCACCAGCGAGCCAATCCTTATGGAAGCGCGCACAAAATCGCCGACTTGCAACGGCCCCGCAACTTTCACGTTGCGGATCCAGTGCAGGCCGCTGCTCGCGATGCATCCGCACTGCGAGCAATCGGGCGTTCCGCCAAAAACGCAGGGCTCGACGCGCGTTTGCAGGTCCGCGGAATAATTCGCGGACATCTTTGCAAAGAGACAGTCTTCCGGGCTTTTCGGCGGATGGACGAAAGCCCGCGCGATTCCCTCGTTGAAAAGCAATTTCGCGTATTTCTTTGCCAGCACGTTCAATTCCAGCGCCGCAAATTCCCGGTCCGCGGAAGTCAGCATTTCTGCGCTTCGCTCGTCCTTTTGCGGCGTGTAAAGACTGACCCAGATGCGGTTCACCTCCGGGCGCGCACTCCAGAAAGAGACGTACTGTTCCAGGTAGCTGGGGCGCTCCAGCATCGGCCGCGTAATGACCCAGTGAATGTTCACCTCGCGTTCCTCGATATTCTTGAGGATCCGTTCATAGGTTGCTGGTTTTCGCCGGACATCGTGATGTTCCGGAAGGCCATCGACCGACACCGCCACGCGCACGCGTGGCAGCTTCATCCATTCGATAGGGACGGGGATAACCCCGCTTGTGACAACGAGGGTGAAGACGTTCATGCCGCTGAGCGCGGGAAGAATCGCACTCAGCTCCCGGTGCCGAATCAGCGGTTCGCCGCCTACCAGGGAGACATGCATGGGCCGGTGCTTGCGCACAAGTTGCAGCACGCCGTTGACGAGCGCGTCGCCGCGAGAATCGTTCAGCTCGCGCAATAACACCTCGCCCCCCAGATGCGTTGCGCCGTACGCGTAACAGCCGGGACAATTCAGCGGACACTCGCGCGTGATTTCGATCGAAAGCATGGGCGATTTGCCGCGCAAGATTCTTCCCCAGGCGCTGAGCAGTTCACGCGGGGTCACACTTGGATTTGGCTTGGTCGGGGACATACAACTTGGATGCCGGCACGTATCGGAACGCTGCATTGCAAGGCTAATCGGAATCTTATGTATCCCTTTTAGAAAGAAATGCTCGGGTCTGGTTCGAGGATTAAGGTCTAACTTTTCGGATGGCCGAAGCCTCATCCCAACTTGTGAAAAATGGGAAGCGGTGCCGGCAAAATGGCAATAACGCGTACAGCGAGGGGAATCCTTCGCCAGCCTACTTCGCGCTTTGATTTGCAATTTCCCCGGCCGATTGTCAACTGTTGATTGGCGACTCTTTGCCCGTCGCGCGGAGACGGAGGAAAAGAAAAATCGATCCGGCGAGCAACAGCGGCGAGGAGTAAAAGCCCGGCGCGGGCCGGGGGAAGTGAACCGAAGCGACCGTGCGCCCGAAGATGGTTGCGACCGTGTGACCCGTGCCGTTCAGCAGGTGTACGGCGGCATAAAAATAGGCCAGCGGCCGCAGCCATTGCGCATTTCGAAACGCGAAAGGCGTAAGAAGCAGAAGGACAACATTCGCGATGATCAGCCCGATCAGCCATTGGCGGTATTCGAACGTGGGCATGGGAGCTGCGCGCGAACCGCCAGAATCGTTGGATTGTAGACAGCCAGAAAGCCGGTCAGCGCCTCGTCCGTTACGTGCGCGGCAAACGCGAGACACAAAAACAGCCAGGCGCGCCCGAAATTCGGTTGTGCGGAAGAATCGCGCTGCTCCGGCATGAAGCGCATATTAGTTCCTTCCTCTCTGTGAAGCAGGGCCCCTGGCCGGTTGATGAATACGGCGTTCTCGCTATCTATTAAGGTTACGACCTGAACTTGGGAAAGGTATCAAAGCTGCGGATCTTGTTTGGGCGCCACGGAAGGATCCCCCGTCCCCTGCGGAAGCGCTCGTGGCGCGGATTCACGAACTGGCACGCGCGCAGGAATATTTCAATTCCCGGTTCTTCTTTCTCGCCGCTCGCTGCCCATACCGTGGCCGCGCCGACAGAGAGATGGGCCGAACCCGTCGAATTACTGAGCTTTCGGCCGCTTTGCGTATTTTTCGTAAAGCCGAAGATGCCGGTTGTCCAGAGACGTAAGCTGTCCCTTGATGAACAGGTACTTCACGTCGGTGGTCAGTTCGAGCGGGTCGCCGTTGGTCACGATGATGTTGGCGAGTTTGCCTTGCTCGAGCGTGCCTATTTGATTCGCAAGGCCGAAAATCTGCGCGGGGTAAAGCGTGACCGCCTTGAGCGCTTCTTCATGCGGGAGTCCGTACGCCACGGCGTTCGCGGCGTTCTGGCCCAGTCTCCGCGCGAAGGAATTGTCGAAGCTCGCGAAGGCGAATTTTACTCCGGCAGCGGCAAGCTCCGCGGGCTGAGTAAGCAACCGGTCGTACGGATCGTCCTCATCGAGCGGCAGCATCAGCATCGGCCGGAGGATTACGGAAATATCCTTCGAGCGCAGCAGATCCTTGGCTTTGTAGGCCTCCGCGCCGCCGGCCAGGATCATCTTCAGATTCTGTTTGTCGCAAAAGTCCACGGCATTGCGGATCTCGCGCGAGCGATCGGCAAAGACCAGCAAGGGCAACTCGCCGCGAATGACCGGCGCGAGCGCCTCCAGCTTCAGGTCGCGGTTGTACTTGGCGCTTGACCCCTTCTCCATGGCCTGGGCATAGTGGCGCGCGCGCTCCACCCAGTCCGTGATTTCATTCACCTGTTTGTCGTATTCCTGCTTGGCCTCGGTGTAGGGTTTTTCCTTTCGCGAGAAAGTGGTGAAATCAAACGTTTGAGTCTCGATCACGGGCCAATTGAGCGCCATCGCCGCGCTCTTCTTCAGGAGCATTTCGTCGATCGTCCAACCGGAAAGGTGAATGGCCGAAGCTTGTCCTCCAATCACGCCGGCCGGGCCGGAAAAGTCCAATCCGCCGCTCGCGGGGACGGCCAGCACCTCCGTGATGCCCGCCGCGCGCGTGACGGGAATGTGCTCGCTGGATGGAGACACGGCCGTGGCGGCAACCACATCCGGATTGTAACCGCCGGTCTCCGACGAATCGACCGTGGCGCTGACCGCGCCGATTTCGCGCAAGCCCATCTGGGTAATCGGGTCGAACAAGCCGGGATAAACTTGCAGCCCCTTGGCGTCGATCGCTTGAGCCCCCGCCGGGACTTCCACGCTCGCGCCAACGGCCGCGATTTTTCCGTCGCGGATGACGAGCGTGCCGTCTTCGATCGGAGCGCCTGCCAGCGTGAAAATTTTCGCGTGCGTCACCGCGTAAGTGGTTGGAGATTGCGCGGAAGCACTCGAAGGATTTAGGAAGTAAAGGAGGTAAAGGATGCAAAAGAAAGAGCGCGCGTTCGCAAGGCCGCGATGGAAACTGAGAGCGAGCGTCACAGTGCGCCTCCGGAAAGAAAAAGGAGCGAAGCCGCAGGCCCGAAGGTCCGGCCTGCAGCATCGGACGGTGGTTTGGGTTTTTGCTCAGGCTTCTTTTCTTCGGGCTTTTTTTCTTCCGGTTTCTTTTCCGCGGCTTTCTTCTGTTTGTCGAGGAGAGCCTTCTTCTCTTTTTCGCGTTCCGCGCGCTCGGCGATGTCGCGCTGGCGATCGAAGTAAACGCGTCCATCGATCAGCGTTTTCTGCACCACCGCGTAAGCGCTCAGCGGATCGTGATTGTAAATGACGAGGTCGGCGTCCTTCCCAACGTCAATCGTGCCGGCGCGCTTATCAATGCCAAGTTGCATCGCGGGGTTCAACGTGACCAATTTCAGCGCTTCGTCGTGCGAAAGGCCGCCGTACTTCATGCTTTTGGCGGCTTCCTGGTTCAAGTGCGTGGCTTCTTCGGCGTCGTCGGAATTGATGGAGACGACCACGCCGCGGCGTGTCATCAGCGCGGCGTTGTACGGGATCGCGTCGTAGGCTTCGACTTTGTAGGCCCACCAATCGGAAAAAGTGGAAGCGCCGGCGCCCGCGGCGGCGAGTTCATCGGCGACTTTGTAGCCTTCCAGAACGTGCTGGAAGGTGCGCACTTTGAAACCAAATTCTTTCGCCACGCGCAGCAGCATCAGGATTTCGTCTTCGCGGTAGCAGTGCGAGTGCACGTAGCGCTTGCCTTCGAGCACCTCCACCAGCGGCTCCAGCCGCAGATCGCGGCGCGGCGGAATGAGATTTTTTTCGCCCGTGGCGGCCCGTTTGTTGTAATTGTCCCAGCTCTTTTTGTAATCGCGGGCTTCCGAGAAGGCGCCGCGGATGGTCTCCTCAACGCCCATGCGCGTTGCCGGGTAGCGCTTGGGCTGGCCGGGCACGCTGAAATTCGAACGCTTGGGATTTTCGCCGAGCGCGAACTTGATGCCGGGAAGCGCGCCTTCGAACGGGAGCTTCGCCGCGGGCTGGCCCCAGCGCAGCTTGATAACCAGGGTCTGTCCGCCGATGGCGTTGGCGGAGCCGTGAAGAATGTTGGCGGAGGTGACGCCGCCCGCGAGGTCGCGATAAATGTCGATGTCATCCGGATTCAGGATTTCCGCCATATTCACCATCGAGGAAACGGAAACGCTGCCTTCGTTAATGCTTTCCGCGGCGATGTGTGAATGGCAGTCAATGATGCCGGGCATGACGAATTGCCCGGCGGCGTCAATCACCTGAGCGTCTTTCGGCGCCTTGATGGACTGGCCGACTTCCGCAATCTTGCCATCCTTAATCAGGATGGAACCGTGTTCGATGGCGCCATGCGAAACGGTGAGGATGGTGGCGTTCTGAATCAAGATGACCGCGGGCGCTTCAGGGGGATTGCCCGCAGCCGGGTTGCGCGGCGCGACAAGGAGGAGAACAGCAGCGGCGCACATCGCGATTCTGCCGATCGTGGCTGCGTTTTTCATCGGCCACCTCCGAGGACAGTCGAGCCAGGTTTAACTCCCGTGAAGTCGAAAGAAAGGCCTACGACGCTGATGGAACCTTTCAACGTGGTGCCGTCAAAAGCGCCGGAAAAAATCACGATGTTGATGGTGAAGCTGAACTTGTCCGCGCTCAGATAGCCGCTGATGATCGTGGCGGTTCCGTGCTTGCTCGTGATCGAACCGGAGATTGTGCCGTCTTTGTCCATGCTGAGGTCCGCGGTAGATTCCTCGGGGCCTTCGGGCGTCGTGTAGGAGAGCTTCCATTTTCCGGTGATGTCGCCTTTGGGCGGCTCCTTGGGCTTCTCCGGCTCGCGGATTTCGAATCGATGGCCGTCCACAAAGACCATCTTGATCTTTGTTTTTTCCTCGAAGATGTCTCCGTCAGCAATCACAAGGTTCGCGATTTTCCCGTTTTCAATCGAGCCTAGGCGGTCGGCGACGCCGAAAATTTCCGCTGGCGACAAGGTCAGCGCGCGAAGCGCCGCGTCCGCCGCGAGCCCCGCGTCAATCGACTTTTTCGCGGCTTTGACGATGTCCTTCGGCGTGGTGATGCCGCCGGAATAAAACGCGAACTTGACGCCCGCCTTGGCAAGCGCCGCCGGTGAAGAGGGCGCGCGATCGCGGAACCGCAAGGTTCGCAACGTTGGTTTGTCCTCGGGATCGGCGTCCTTCTCCGCTTCCGGCCATTTCAGATTCACCAGCACGGGAACCCTTTTCGCCGCGATTTCCGGAGCGGCTTCATAAGCCATTTGGCCTCCATAAATCGCGCCCGTAACGTGCCAGCGGTCGAACAGTTCGAGCGCGCGCCGCAATTGAACGGAATTGTTCGCCGGAATCAAGACCAGTGCGTGATCTTCCAGCGCTTCGGCGAGCGCGGCTTCGGTGTGGTCATAGCGCGGCCGCTCGACGCCGCGCGGATTCTTTTCGTAAATGGCCTGCGCTTTGGCGCTCCAGTCCGTGTCCAGCCAGACCTGATGGACGTAAGCGAGCACGCCCATGATCGAGTTGGGGAAACCGCCGCGGAAACCCTCCGAAGGCTGCAAAGACAAAGGAATCGCGACCGGAGATTTCACCACCAAATCGCCGGCGCGCTCACCCGCCAGATCGAGCACGGCGGCCTGCCCGGGGAAGAACCCGCCCTTGGGCGCGGAAACGACGGTCGTGAATCCGGCGCTGCGCCACGTTTCGATGCGTTTGTCGTTGAGGCTGACTTCGTCGGCGGCGCTTCGCCACGGCGTGGAACCCGGGCGATCCTCCGGACCGCGGGCCGCCTCTTGCGGGCGGCGCGGTGCGCCTTCAGCGCCTGCTGGGGGAGCGGCGGGTATGCCAACGTCGGTGAAGGAAGCAAAGAGGCCAGGGTAAACAGTAAGGCCTTTACCGTCGATGACCCACGCCTCGGCTGGGATGCTCACCTCTTTCCCGACCGCCGTGATGATGCCGCGAGAAATGACCACCGTGGCGTTTTCAAGCGGCGCCCCGGAGACCGGGACGACTTTCGCGCCGCGAATGGCGAAATCCTGCGGCTCGCCACCTTGCGCATAAAGCGTGCGCGCCGCAAACAAAAGCGCAAAAAGTGCGCCGAACCAGACCTTGGACGCACACCTGAGAACCGCGCTGGAACGCATGCCACACTCCTCCTGAGAAATTATTGGAAGGACAATGTCCCCCGGCAACGGCCCGCCAACCGCCCGCTAACCGTAAGTGTAGACGGATGAGGCTAGTGGGAAGTTTCCGAAGAGTCAAGCAGAGGAAGGGTTTAGGGGATTTCAACTCTCCGTTCTTGATCCTGGACGTCTTACAGGAAACCTAAAACCACTTTTCGGAACCGGCCCTGTGTTTCATTGGAGCGCAGTATCCCTGGTTCACGGCTTTTTCTTCTTGAACAGGCCGCTGAGAGCATCGATGGGATTGTTGACGTTTGGCTGTTCCTGGGGCGCGGCGCCGGAAGCGGTCGAGCCCGCGCAGCCGAGCTGGGACTTGAGCAGGCTGGCAGCGATACCGCCAACGTCAGGGACAAATTTCGGGTCGGCGGTTGTGCCGTGGATCAGAAAAGGAATCGTAGCTCCTTTACAGCCGCCCTTGCCTCCGCCGATCGCGCCCAAGATACCTCCAATCCCTGATACTGGCGCGCCGCTGGAAGAGGAAAAGGTGGCGGAGTTTGCGAGCGTGGCGGCCATTTTGAAGTCCAGGTTATTCCTGGAATCGATGGCGCCGGCGCCCACGAGCGAGCCAAGCGCGGGGACGATGGCGTTGAAATTCTCCGCCTGGAGGCCATTGGGGGCCATGCGCAAATTCGTAGTGACTTTTTCGATGTCGAGATCCTGGCCAGTCTTCAGGCCGGTGAGCGCGGAAATGGTGGACATCCTTGATCCAAGATCGAAGCCTGCGAGTTTCGCGCTGAAAAGGCCGACCGTACCCGTGGTGATCAGTTTATTGGTTGGCCCGGCGACATCGAGGTTGGCGCTGAGGGTGCCCGCGGCAAGCGAGGCGCCCTTCGGAAGATTGATGCCGAGGGCGGGAAGGAAGGCTTGGAGATCGCGCGCGGGCATGTTTTCGGCATTGACTTTCGCGTTGACCACGGTGGCCTCGCCCGCGGAGTCGTAGGTGCCGTTGAGCCGCGCGGCAGCGCTGCCGATTTTCAGCGTGGAAGGATTCAGCACGCCGGCATTCTTGCGGAGATTGTATTTCGTATGGAAATCCACCGTGACGGGAACTCCGGCGGGTGATCCTCCCGCGACAAAAAGAGCCTTAGAGAGTTTGGCGTTGCCCTTGCTTTCCGCTTCGCCGCCCTGCGAGGTGACGGTGCCGTCCAGATCGAGAATGCCGCCGAGGCCCGCCGCAGGATCCAGAAATCCGGTGGAAGCGAGATTCAAGGAATCAACGTTGAGCTTGGCATTGAGGGGAGTGAGCGATGTGTCCGTTTGGTCGATGGGGCCGGCGTTGCCATCGAGCTTTAACTTGCCGCCTCCCGGAAGATTGGCGGTCACGGTCACGGGAAACTTCGAGACCATGGAAACGTTCGTGGCCGTGACGTTGACGTGGTCGTAGGTGCTGCGCTTTTGCGAAGTTGTCGAGCCGACGATGATGGTACCGTTTGTCAGCGCGAATTTCGCCACGGAAACCTCGGCGGGAACGGTTGGCGCTTTCGCGGTAGGTTGCTTGGCCGGGGCCTTTGCGGCGGCGCCTCCGAGCGAAGAATAATTCCATTGGCCGGCGCCATTGCGAAGCAGGGTCACTTGCGGGCTATCAATCGATACGCCGGTGACATTCAGCGTCTTCGAGAAAATCAGCGGAATGATTTCGACGCCCACCTTCAGCGATTGGGCGGTAAGGAACGGGGAGGCGCTGAATTTGGGATCGTCGCCGATGGAGAGATTCTCGGCGGCGAGCGAGCCAGTGAGCAGCGAGAGGCTCAAATTCCCCAGTTGGACTTTGCGTCCCAGAGCGGCGGACGCCTTTTGCTCGATGGTGGGGCGGAATTCATTGACGGGGATCAAGAACGGCGCAACCAGGACTAAGATGACGAGCACGCCCACAACGATGAGAATGATGCGCAGCGTTCGATTCATGGCGACCTCCGATCCGGCAGGAACAAGCGAGGATTGGGTGCGGCGGGAGAATGGTAACACGGACGCGGCCAGAGCGGGGTGGTTGGGGTTTCGGGTCTCGCGGCAGGGCACAGCCTTCCGCCGACTTCACCCGGGACAAGGGCGTGGTGGTACCAGGAGGAGAAATCGTCTCTGGAAGCGGTACCCCGGAGTTTTTGTAAGTGCGGATTCTAAAGAGGTTACGGGAGAATTTCTTGTAAGTGCGGAGTGCGGATTCTAAAGGGTTTATAAGTCCTTTGTTTCCCGCAGATTCGAGGCGTGCTTGTAAGTGCGGATCTCTTTGTGAGTCATCGGATAAGCTGTTGACACATAGGCCTTTATTTGGGAGTATCGCCCAGACTTCGGAACCCGGCGTCCTCCGCAGAGACTCAGGGGAAAATGCCTCTCAAATTGCTCTCCTGCCGCTAAGGGATTGGTTTGCCTCAGGATGCGTGTGCCCAGAAGACGATGAAGAAGCTCGGCAAATTCGAGATTATGGAGAAGGTTGGCCAGGGTGCCATGGGTGTTGTGTATAAGGCCCGCGATCCCTTGATCGACCGCATTGTCGCCTTGAAGACGCTGACCACGGGTCTCTCTGACGACGCCAATCTTTTGAAGCGCTTTTATTCGGAAGCGCGGTCCGCTGGTGGTCTGCAGCACCCCAACATCGTCACGATTTACGAACTCGGGCACGAAGGCGACACGCCCTTCATCGCCATGCAGTTCTTGAACGGTGACAGTCTCGACAAAATCATCGACCGCCGGCCAAATCTTCCGCTCTCCCAGAAGATCGGCTTCATTGTCTACGTTTGCCGCGCTCTTGAATATGCCCACAAGCAAAACCCACCTGTCGTTCACCGGGACATCAAACCCGGAAACGTGATGGTCACTACCGAAGGCACCGTCATGGTGGTCGATTTCGGCATCGCGCGGCTGGGTGAAGGCACGCGCTCCCAATCAGCGGGAACGTTGATCGGCACGCTCGGCTACATGTCCCCTCAATTGTTCAGGAATGGCGCTGCCGATGCGCGATCGGACATCTGGGCCACTGGCGTAATGTTTTACGAATTGCTTGCCTACCGCAGGCCATTCGAGGGTGACAATGCCGCCGCCTTGATGTCCAACATCATTCTCGAAAAGCCTCGCTCTATTACCGAAGCCTCGCCCGGAACACCTGAGGATGTACGGGCCGTCGTCGAGCGCATGTTGGCCAAGGAAGCCGACGCGCGATACCAAAGCATGGAAGAAGTGCTCCTGGAGCTGGAACCGGTCTGGCGGCGCCTGCAGCAGGCGGAAGTTTTCACCTTGCTGGAGAACAGCCAGGAACTCTTTGAGGCAGGCGATCTGGAGACCGCCAAGGCCAAGGTTAGCCAGGTCATTCAGATCGACACGTCCAACACGCAGGCCAAGAGCCTGCTCGAAAAAATCAACGCGGAAGTTCGGCGCAAACAAATCGTTCCGCAGTTGATGGCGCGCGTCGAGAAAGCACAGCAGCTTCTCGCGGGCGGGCAGGCCGAGGACGCTAAGGTGGAAGCCGAAGCCGCGCTAAAGCTCGATTCAACCTTCCAGCCGGCGCGCGAACTCTTTGGCCAGGCGCAAGCCGCCATCGAACGCGCCCACAACATCACGCAGGCGCTGCGCGCTTCCAAGCAAAGGATGGCGGAAGGCGCGCTGACCGATGCGGAGCTGCAGCTCGACAAAGTGCTTGGACTGGAGCCCGGGAATGCACCCGCCCGCGAACAGCTCAAACAAATCCGCGAGGAACGCGCCAAACGGGAGCGGAGAAAGCAGCGGGACGAAGTCCTCCATCGCGGCCGGACCTTTTGGACCAATCTCCAGTATGAGGAGTGCATCAGCCTTCTCCTCATCGCGCAGAAGGAGTTTCCTGGGGATTCGGAAATTGCCAAGCTCCTGGAAAGCGCGCGCCAGGATCAGGCCGATCAGCAGCGGCAATCTCTTCTCACGGAAGCAAGAAACCTTCTCAGTACGCAGCGATTCGACGACGCTCTGCGGACTCTCGATCGTCTGTTCGAACGGTTTCCCTCCGACCCGGCAGCCAAGAATCTTCGGACCCATGCCTTGCAAGGCAGGGACCAGCAGCGTCGGGATCAGCGGCTGGCAGAAGAAAAATCAAAGCTGCGCGCGTTGGTCAAGGATGGGAAACAAGCCGCAAAGCTGTCCCGAGAATTTCCGGATGATTTCGAACTCGCCGAGCTGCTGGACTTCGCGCGCACCGAACTGTCCCAGCTTGAACAAATACGCCGCCTCGAACAGTTCGCCAAACAGATTCAACTGGCGCTCAAGGAGAGCCGCTTCCCTGAGGCCATCCGAGCCTCGGAAAAGGCCCTGCTCGAATTTCCGAAGAACCTCGACTTGCTGATACTCCTGGATCGCGCAAAGAAAGAACAAGACGAGAAGGAAAAACACGAGCTGCTGAAGCAGCGCCTTCGTGAAGTCGAAAGACTGATGGATCGCCAGGAGTTGACCGACGCCATTGATCTCGCGCGTCAGACGCTCGCGACCGTCGGTCAGGATTCCCGGATCTCCGGCGCGCTCCTCAAGGCGGAACGTGAATTCGAATTTCGGGAGCAACACAAGGGCCGGCAAAACGAAACCGTTCAAATGGCGCGCACTTTGGTCGATGCAGGCAAGTTTGCTGACGCCACCTCCATCCTCAACGACGCCATCGGCACCAAGCTCCTTCCCGCGAACGACCCGCGGCTTATGCAGCTTCTGAACGATATCGACGCTGGAAAACAGCCTCCGCCGCCCTCAGCGGTTGCAGCCGCAGCTTCCGGGGCGCCCTCCGCGACCTTTATCGGTTCTCCCATTTCTTCCGCACCCTCAGCCGATCCCGGCAAAGATTACGTCTACCAGCGGGGCGCCTCGCTTCCCGCAGTGCCCACGCCGGTTGAGCAAAGTGCCGCTCCCGCCGCCTCCATCGGCGCAAGCGCGGTCACCCAGCCGGTCATCCCTCCCGTCTCTCCGGTGCTGCCGCAAGAAAAGAAACCGCAGCGCGGACCGGATAAGTCCACACGCCGCAAGGAATCCGCGCCTTCCGCGCCCCTTGCACAACCCCCGGCTGAAGCGCCGCGTCCGTTCGAAAGCGCCACGCTTCCCGTTCAACCTCCTGTTTTCGAACCGTCCGCTGCCCTTCACCGTCAAGCACCGTCGCAAACCGCCGACGCCTTCTTCCCGGAGATTCCCGCGCCGCCGATTTCGAAACCGTCTCCGCGCCCGCTCTGGAAGAATCCATCGGTCCTGTGTGGGCTTGGACTCGCAATCGCGATTGGAGTTAGCGCTGCCGTTTATCTGATGTGGCCGGCGAAGCAAAGCGAGCAACAAAGTGAGTCGCGTCCCGCAGAGTTTCCGTCGACTCCCAATGGGCAAGCTCCACAAATCGAACCGCTTCCTAATCCAACGCCTGAAGCGCCCGCACCGCCAAGTCAAGTCACGGCTCAGAATCTTGTCGGTCAAGCGGAGGGATTTGCCAGAAGAGGAGATTGGTCGAGAGCGAAGTCCTCTTTCCAAGGAGCAATGCAAGCCAGCGACGCTAACGACAACCTTCGAAATAGAGCAGCGCAAGGAGTACAAGCTGCACAGAGGCACCTCGACGAACTAAGCCGCCTGAAAGATGCCAACAACGCCCTAAATCGCGGCGATCGTCCGAGAGCCAAGACGCTCTACCAGGAAGTCGTGAACATGAATCTGGATCACGCGGCCGAAGCCGCGAATCTCATGAAGCGAATTGATTCCGAAGTGGTTCACGCCGCGGGACGCCAGCTTTTTGACGGGCTGAAGCAGGAACTGCGGAATGCCAGGGCCTCTGGCAACGCCTCCATGCTCCAGTCCCTCACGCCGCAATTCCAGAAGATCGCGCAGGAAGGCACGGAGTACTCCGCGGAAGCTCGCCAGATCGCCGATAACGAAATTCCTGCCGCCCTTAGTGAAATGGATGAGAAATTCAAGCGCGATCAGGAAGAGCGCTGGACTCAAAAGGCGGCTGATTACAAAGCAGCCATCGACGCTAAAAACCGAAGCGCTCTGGCGTCGCTGAAAGACCAGTTGCAACCTTTCCTCAGTGGCCAGCACTCTGCGGAGGCGCGGCAGTACATCACGCGCATCAACGAAATCCTGAGTTCCGCGCCTCCTCTGCCCACTCAGCCAGTCAGTAATCCCTCTGTGCAACCCTCCTCAATTGCGTCCGGAGGGTCGGATGGGGCAAAAATCCACGACTTATTTAACTCGCTATCCAAGGTCTTCGACGATAGAAATATTGCCGAGCTGAAAAGTCTCTGGCCGCAGATTGACGCGGCAACTCTCGACGCCTACCGCAGATCGTTCGAAGATAAGGGCTTAAAGTCCCTCCGTCGCAGGTACGAAGTCTCCAGCGTCAATGTCAGGGGTGACTCCGCAACGGCCAGCGGAATCTGGACGGGTGTCCACATGAAGAACGGTCGTTTGCTTCAGAACGATCAGGTCCCCTGGACGGCTACGCTTCGCAAAGTCGAGGGGCGCTGGCTGATCGCCAAGCTAGAGTAAGGAAAACTTATTGACATTAGATATTAAATTAATAGAATCCCGCGTGCTGCCCCTCGAGTGCTTCGCTGGCGTGTTGACGCTCGTGGGTCTCGAAGCGACCTAACCGCAAACCGGTCTTCCATTCGAAAGAGGCTCGGCTATGACCCCCCAGCTCGGCTCGACCTCTTCTCGCGCTATTTTTTTTCTCTCTTTTCTGTCGGCGGCGCGCATGTGCACCCGCAAACTTCACTAACCCGGACCCGGCCGCGTTCATCGCAACTTCACCCAACCTTGTGACCTTGTTCGATCTCTCGACAAACTCCTCGGTCTGCAGTGTAACTGTCGGCAACAGTCCCTCCCATCTTGCCGTCACTCCCGATAGCTCCCTCCTTCTCGTCGAAAACGATACGGACGCCACGATTTCCGTGATTAGTCTTACCGACGGTTCCACGAAGGCTACCATCGATTTGACTTTGTCCGGGGTTACCAAGGGAGCGAACGGTATCACCGGTAACGTGGCTGTTTCGCCGGACGGGAGTTTCGCCTATGTAGTCGTGTTCCCCGCGCCACTCCCCAGTCCGCCGCCAGCTCCCATTCTGGTTTCTATAGCCATTCCGGGTTTCACTGCCTCTATCCCGGGCTTGGTCACCGCGAATGGTACTCAGGCCGTGGGGAACATGGGGATTTCTTTCCTTCCGGATGCGTCGAAGGCTTACGTCACTTTCGACGGCAACAACACTTATGAAATAACCGTTTCGCCTTTCGCGGTAAGTCCCGCAATTGCGGTCACAGGAGGGAGCATAACCGTTGACCCGATAGGGGGCTTGGCCTATGCCGTGGACGCCGTCGGTTTGAACGCACTTTCTCAGATCACCACCTCCAACAATGCAGTCGCGACTCAGCACCCCACCCCAGCCTGTAGCCTGGCCAGCACGACCGCCATCTCTCCCGATAGTGTGACTGCCTATTACACCTGTCCCGGCAGCAACTTTGTTCAGTTCATCGATACAGCCACAAATGCGGTAACGAAGACTCCTAGTCTCACTGCCAGTGGCAGTACCGGCCCAACGGGAATCGCGCCCGCAACAGACGGCTCTTCCCTCTTGATCGCTAACTCGGATGGCTCCGTCTCCCTGGTTACCTCGCTCACAGCTGTGACCCCAACGGTCACAATGTTTCCTGGTCCTGGCGGCGCACTCTCCGATGCGGCGCACAGGCCAGTGCTCCTTAAGTTCACGCCGAACACTCCTCAAAATGTGGTGACCGGCAAGACTCTTCAGTTCAACGCAACGATCAGCTATGCTCATCAGCCCACGAACATCGCTTGGTCCGTCAATGGTGTGCAAGGCGGTGACACCACTCACGGCACCATCTCCACGACCGGGCTTTACACTGCGCCGGCCACTGTTCCGAGCCCTGCCACTGTCACGGTTTCCGTCTCCTCGTTCGAAATTCCAGTCAAATCCATCCTTTACCCGCTCCAATCCTTATCCGCTTCGGTCACGATCTTGCTTCCTGTGTCAGTCACCCCCAAACCGTCCAGTCTCGATCTGAGCATCGCAACCACTCTGCAATTTACGGCGAACCAGAGTG
>QHYF01000149.1:7285-13834 GCA_003224075.1 Acidobacteriota bacterium | reverse complement strand
TCCGAAAATGTCTTTCACTTTATCGAAGATCGAGGAATTGCGGTCGGCGGGCTTGTTTTCGACTTTCAAGGTCGCGCCAAGCTGCTCGATGAGTTTTCGCTGCTCGCGCGTCAGCTTCGTCGGCGTCAATACGCAGACGTGGTAGTACAAGTCGCCCTTGCCCCCGCCGCGCGGATCAGCCAGCCCCTTGCCCTTGATGCGAAACACCGCGCCGCTTTGCGTGCCTTCGGGAATCTTCAGTTTCTCTTCCCCGTTCAATCCCGGCACCTGCAATTCTGTGCCAAGGGTGGCCTGCGCAATGCTGATGGGAATCGTGCAGTACAGATCCGCACCACGGCGCTCGAAGAACGGGTGCTCTTTGACTTCGAGGACAACGTACAAATCGCCCGCCGGCCCGCCATTCGGCCCGGGCTCGCCCTCGCCGGCGACACGCAGCCGCGTTCCCGTATCCACACCGGGCGGAATTCGCAGCTCGATGGTTTTTTCGCGCTCGAGACGTCCCTGGCCGCGGCACTCCGGGCAGCGCTCGCGCACAATTTGGCCCGCACCCTGGCACGACGGGCACGTGCGGGTGATGGTGAAAAACCCTTGCTGGTAGGCCAACTGGCCGCGCCCGCCGCATGCCTGGCAGGTTTGCACGCCGGTGCCCTTCTTCGCGCCCGTGCCGTTGCAGGCCTCGCAGTATTCCTGGCGCGGGAGCTTGATTTTTGTGGTCACCCCCATCGACGCTTCTTCGAACGACAGCGTCATGTCATAGCGCAGGTCGGCGCCGCGCTGTGCGCGTGTGCGTCTGCGGCGCCCGCCGCCGAACAGATCTTCGAAGCCGAAGAAATCTCCGAAAATGTCCTGGAAGTCCTGGAAAACCGTGTGGTCAAATCCCTGAGCGGCGCCCGCGCTCGAAAGACCCGCGTGGCCGTAGGTGTCGTAAAGCTGTCTCTTCTGCGGATCGCTCAGCACGCTGTACGCTTCCGTGCACTCGCGGAACTTGACCTCGGCATCGGCTTTGTTCTCTGGATCGCGGTCCGGATGCCATTTCAGCGCCGCTTTGCGGTAGGCCGACTTGATCTCTTCGACCGCTGCCGTCCGTGAAACGCCGAGCACTTCGTAATAATCGCGTTGATTCCCCTTGGCCATGGAAACTTTAGGATCTCCTTTAATTCACTGCTTCTTTCGATGCGGGATTCGGATGCACCGCTACACGGACCATCGCCGGACGCAACACGCGGCCGTGAAAGACATATCCAGGCTGAAAAACTTGCAGGACGGTGCCGTCGGCGTGCTCCGTTGTTTCGGTGCGGTCCATGGCCTGGTGCAGATGCGGATCGAAACGCTTTCCGGTTGGATCGATGCGCTCGACGCCCAGGCGCGCCAAATGATCCGCAAGCTGCTTGTAAATCAGCTCGAACCCTTTCCGATAGCTCTGGTATTCCGCTTCGCGGTGCGCCGCAAGAGCGTGCTCGAAGCCGTCAATCACCGGAATGAGGCCCTCGATGACGCGCGCCGTGGCACGCTTGGAATCTTCAAAGCGCTCCTTCTCGATGCGTTTCCGGTAATTGTCGAAATCAGCTTGCCGGCGCAGCAAGGTTTGCTTCAGCTCTTCAAGGTCGGCAGTCAGCTTGGCCATCTCCGCGTCGGCCTTGGCGGCATCTGCCGCTACCGCTTTGGCTTCAGCAGATTGATCGAGCTCGCTGCGATCCACGTCTTTATTGACGTCTTTATTCGCGTCTAGCTTCGCGTCCTTGTGGTTCACCTTCTCACTTCTCCTGTGCCAACGATTTTTCAGATTTTGCTTAGCGCCTCGCTGAAAAGCTGCGCAACGTAGGCCACTGCGGTCATGGCGCGCTCATAATGCATGCGCGTCGGACCCAGCACGCCAAGCGAACCCTGCACCAGATCGTTCCTCGTATAAGCAGCGCTGATGAGCGCGAGATTGTCTCCCGCCTGGGAAATTCCTTTCACGCCAATCTGCACGTGCACGGGCTCCAGTGTTTCGATGCAAGCATTCAACACGGTCACGAGCCGGTGCTTCTCTTCGATGGCCGCCAGCAGTTCGCGCAATTGCGCCTGGTTGGCGAATTCCGGAGTGCCAGGGATCTGCGCTGTTCCCTCCACGTGTATTTGCAAAGCCGATTCATCTCCCAGCACCGCCGGATCGCAGAGCGAGAGAGCGCTTTGCACGATTCCTTCGTAGCGTTCGCGCTCTGTCGCAAGCTTCTGCAGCAGATCGCTGCGAATCGCCTCCAGGGTCCAGCCCGAGTAGTGCCGATTCAAAAAGTCCGCCGTGGCGTCCAATTCGCCCTGAGTGAACACGCGGCTCGGGCGCAGAATTTTGTCCCGGGTATCGCCGCCGGGGGAGATCAGCACCACGACCACGCGGCCGTCCGGCAGCAGCCACATCCGAGCGTGTTCCAGAACGGTCTTGCCCAGCGGTGGCGATACAATAATCCCCAGCCCGTTGGAGACTTCCGCCAGCACGTGTCCCGCGCGTTCGGTAATCTCCGCCGCGCTGGTCGCGCCGCCCATCTCCCGCTGAATCCACTCGCGATCCCCGACGCTGATGGTCGCCTGCGAGGCGATTTCCTGCGCAAAGAAACGATAGGCTGCCGCGGTTGGCACGCGCCCTGCCGATGTATGCGGCTGGTACAGAAATCCAGCGTCCTCCAGGTCCGCCATGACGTTCCGAATCGTCGCCGTACTCAGGGTCTCTTCGAAGCTCTTGGAAATCGCGCGCGAGGAGACCGGCTCGCCGGTCTCAATGTACGTGCGCACAAGATCCGCGAGAATCTGGCGGTTGCGCCGTTCTTGAAGCGCGGAATTCCTCATACAGCACTCTACTCCCAGTGCCAAAGAGCGCTACCCAATATTGTAGGAATGGTGTCAAGAACCGTCAACGTGAATGCCCGCGGCGTTCAGGCATTATCAATCTGCGCGCGCTGGAGCTTGTCGGAATAATCGATGTACACCGTCTTCCATTCCGTGAAGAAATCAATTGCCGCAATGGCCGCCTCGCGGTGTCCATTACCGGTTTGTTTCGTTCCGCCGAAGGGCAGGTGCGTCTCCGCGCCGATCGTTGGCGCGTTCACATAGACGATTCCGGTGTAGAGATCGCGCGTGGCTTGGAACGCGCGGTTCACGTTCCGGGTATAGATCGAAGCCGACAACCCATAGGCCACCCCGTTCGCAACATCAATTGCCCGCTCCAGGCTATCGACCGGAATGAGCGACACGACCGGACCAAAGATTTCTTCCTGCGCGATCCGCATCCTCGGCGAGCAATCGCCAAATACGGTCGGCTCGTAGAACCAGCCTTTCGCCAGCGCCCCACGGTCGAGGCGATTCCCGCCTGTCAGCAGCTTCGCTCCTTCGTTCTTCCCGATCTCGACGTAGCTCATGACCGTTTTCAACTGCTGCTCGTTGACACAAGGTCCCATCTCCGTGGAAGAATCCAGACCATCGCCAACCCGCAAGGATTTGGCGCGAGCGACGAAGCGCTCGACAAATTCTTTGTACACGCCCTTGTGCAGCGCAATCCGGCTCGCCGCCGTGCAGCGTTGCCCCGTCGTTCCAAAACCGCCCCAGATCGCCCCATCCACCGCCAAATCCAGATTCGCGTCCTCCATCACAATGATGATGTTCTTCCCACCCATTTCCAGGCTGTAGTGCTTGAAGTCCGGCGCGCATGCCTGCGCAATGATTCGTCCTACGGAGGTCGAACCCGTAAAACTTATCACCGGCACATCTTTATGCTGCGACAGCGGCGCTCCCGCGTTCGGCCCATCGCCGCTCACCAGATTCACGACGCCGCGCGGCACGCCCGCTTCGGTCAGCACCTGCACCAGGTGATACGCCGACAGTGGCGTATCCTCGGCGGGCTTCAGAACCACGGTATTTCCGCAGACCAGCGCCGGCATCATCTTCCACGAAGGAATCGCCATGGGAAAATTCCAGGGCGTAATCATCCCGCATACGCCGATCGATTGGCGCACGCTCATGGCAAACTTGTTCGGCAACTCCGAAGGCGTCGTTTGCCCAAACAGCCGGCGCCCCTCGCCTGCCATGTAATAAGTCATGTCGATGGCTTCCTGAACGTCGCCGCGCGTCTCCGCCAGGACCTTGCCCATCTCGCGCGTCATGTCTTTGGAGAATTCCTCTTTGCGTTGCACCAGCAATTCCGCGGCGCGAAACAGAATCTCCGCGCGCTTCGGCGCCGGCACCAGCCGCCACGTCTTGTACGCTTCTCCCGCAGCGTCCACGGCGGCATTCACGTCTTCCTTCGTCGAGGATACAAACATACCGATCAATTCATCGGTGTTCGCCGGATTGCGGTTTTCGTACGCTTTTCCGCTGCGTGACTCCACCCATTCGCCATTGATGAAGTTCTTGAAAATCCGCGGCGCAACTGCTGTGGCCATGCTGCCTCCTCAATCCTTTTGACCTGGCTCTTTGAATGATCTGTGAGCCCTGCGGGTTCGAACGCGGGCCCCTGCCGCGCGGAGATTAAAGTTTACCGTCGCCTCCAAGACCAGTCAAATTAACCGCGCCGCCTGGCTCTATTTTGGTGTACAAATCATCTGAGGGAACATGCGCGCTCCGCGCTTCAACGGTTGAATCTTGTGCTTTCTGGTTGAGGGGTCCCTCTACCTGATCGCGATTGCGGCGCAGGCCCTGGCTCGTCTATTCAAGGGCGCGTCTTAGCGCTTTTGTTCGTTTCTCTTGTCAGCAACAACAGCGCCGCGTTTTGTCACAGGCT
This sequence comes from Acidobacteriota bacterium, assembly GCA_003224075.1. Taxonomy (GTDB): domain Bacteria; phylum Acidobacteriota; class Terriglobia; order Acidiferrales; family UBA7541; genus Acidiferrum. The sequence continues at coordinate 9,084 of QHYF01000149.1, read as the reverse complement.
AAAGTGCGTCTCTTCAGCATCTTATAGGTAAGTCACTTTTTACTTGACAAGGCGATTACTAGTCTGGTAGACTAATGGATGTAGATAAGTGCGCCCCGATCCTAGTCGGGGCTTTTTCTTTTTTGGACTGCGGCAGCCTTGCTGCAACTTTTCTCTTGTGGTGGCGGGGCTTGCCACGCGCTCCGGCTCCGATACGCCCGTGTCGTACGTCGGCTTCCTGCCCGCGTCTCTGTTTTCTCATTTCGCAGCGCCGGCTTGCCCCCGCATGGGGACATCCTGCCGGCGTTTTTGTTTTTCTCTGTGACCTCTGTGTTCTTCTCTCTGCGATCTCTGTGTTAAGCCTCTGTCTTTTTCTTCCGCTTTACCTGTCAACTCTCAACTTCTTCTTCCAGGACTCAAAACTATGAACAACAAAAAACTCGATGCCGTACAGGTGTGGAAACAAATGGAAGACCTGCTCGCGCCGCAGCTCAGCTTTTCCCTGGCTGACCGCGTGATCTACTCGCATCTTTTTCGCCACAGCCGCCTCGAAGGCAAGCTACAGTTCCAGTTCTCGATTTCCTGGCTAGCCCGTGGCGTTGGCCTCTCCTGTAAGTTCACACGCGATACGGTGCGCCGCTTGATTGCGCGCGGCGTTTTGCATTTAGTCGAATGCAACTGCCGAGCGCAACACGTAGTGCGCTTGCGGCTCCCCTTAGAGGTTAAAGGGGTATGCGCCGAGAAAATCGCGGCCCATCGGCCAGCGCCTGCACCCCGCGTCGTTATCAACATCGAGGAGGCGGATTTCCTGGAAAAGCAGATCCTGCGCCAGGCCCTCCACGAACGCGAGGGAGGCCGGTGCTTCTATTGTCTGCGCCGGATCACCCGCCACAGGAGGTGCCTCGACCACGTTGTACCGCTAGCGGAGTTCGGCCGCAATTCCTATCGCAACCTGGTGTCCTGCTGTTTGGAGTGCAACTCGCAAAAAGGGGAGCGCTCGGCCGAGGAGTTTCTGCGCGGGCTCTACCGCGAGCGGCGCTTGAGTGATAACGAGCTGACCGGTCGCCTCCGCGCCCTGGACGACCTCGCCGCCGGCAAGCTCGTCCCGCCACTTCCCGGCCAGGGGTAGGTAGCGAAAGGCAGCCCCACCCTTTGCGAAGAGAAAGGACGCAAACGGATGGGCCACCCTGGAATCTTACGGATCGATATAGACGTGGCCGTCAGGGGTGACCCACCCGCAAATGGCGCGAGACACCTCAAAGCGGACACTTTCTGGCATACTAAGGGCAAGCAGAGGAATATGCCTTTTTCACCAGACATCATTGTGACGGGGGAGGATACCCCAAGAATCTTGCTTGCCGCGGAGGCGAAACTCTCGCGCGCTATCCGCAAAGAAGATGAGGCCCAGCTGAAAACCTATATGCTTCATATGCGATGCCCCATCGGTCTCCTCGTCACCCCGGATGTAATCGAGGTCTTCCGAGATACCTATACAGCTCATTCTGAGGATTCCGTCGAACACGTCGCCTCTTTCGCTCCCCCCAGAACTTGGGACATCTTCAAAGCGCCTCATCACGGTAAGAGAGAGACGCATCTCGAACTTCGGTTTGAGGAAGCCGTGAAATCCTGGCTAGAACAACTCGGCACTTCGCCCTCAGCTTACCTGAATGAGTCTCCCAAAGATGCCAGAGAAGCTCTGAGAGACTATATTCTTCCTGCTTTGACACAAGGTGTTGTTCGCTCTACGGGTCCGCGCGAATCGCTGAAATTTCTCTAGATGCGCCACGTTTTCGTAGAAACGAACTGGGTTGTGGCATGCG
>QHYF01000149.1:6725-7230 GCA_003224075.1 Acidobacteriota bacterium | reverse complement strand
TGCCCGTCGTCTGCATTTCCGAAGCGAGACGACCGATCTTGGAGCGCTTTCAATCGAGGAACGAAGCTGATCGTGTTCGGCAATTCCTCCTGTGGGCTAGGGACAACAAATATGTGGATGGGAAGGACGAGGAAGCCGCAAGGCGCGTGCTCGACCAGATGGAGGGCAGAGTCAAAGCGGATCTCGAAAAACTCGACGAAGCGCTTGAGAATCTCAAGGGAGCGAAGGGTGTTGAAACCTTTAACCTAAGCCAGCCCATGTTGGAGCGCTGCGCGGGTCTTTCCCAGGCGAAGCTGGACGTTCAACCATTTGACCAGGCAATTCTGGCGGCAATTCTCGTCCGAGCCGAGGAACTCCGTGCCCAGGGAATCGATGAGATGGATTTTTGTGAATTGGATTCGCACCTACAGCCCTGGGACAAGGATAGCCGGCCAAAGAAGCCTTTGACGGAACTCTATGATAGAGCGCGCATTTGGGTTTATGGCGATTTCTTGCTCCAGGCACC
>QHYF01000149.1:0-6709 GCA_003224075.1 Acidobacteriota bacterium | reverse complement strand
CCTAGCGGACAGGGCAGATGGAGCATAGATGGGCGAAAAAGAAAGGACGCTAAGGGATGGGCCACGCAGGAATCTTGCGGATCGATATGGGGATGGTCGTTAAAAGTGAAGCAAGCCCAGGTTACGCATAAAAATTTGGACTGCCTTTTCTGCGGCTTCTAGCCTTTCGACCGCCTCAGATGTGGGGGCTTTACGGAATGCGGTGTCCGCCTTCTCCCACTCTTCAACCAAATTATCGTGCATCTTTTGGTTGTTCTCCCGATAGAGCCGAAGTGCTGCCTCGTATTCCATTTTTTTTGCTCCGCGTGAAGCAGTCTAGCGCACTGGCGGGTGGAGCACAGATCGACCCGCGAGGCGATTCTCATGTGCCCCACCTTTCGCCTCTGAAAGGGTGCGTATTCTCCGCTTCGGTTTTTCGGTACCTGACCTGACGAACAGGCTCTTGGTATAGAATGATCGAAAGGAGAATCCTCAAATGGCGGCGCTGGATTGGTCACAATGCCCTGCGGTGGAAAGCATCCCGGGAAAGGTAAGCGGCGCCTGGGTTTTCAAAGGCACGCGTATGCCCGTCGCCATTGTCTTCCAGAATCTCGAAGCCGGCGCCGGCATAGAAGAGATTATGGAATGCTTCGAAGGTTTGGACCGCGAACAAGTCGAAGCTGTCATCGAATTTGCCGCCCGCAGCCTTGACGTGACTCCATCATCGCCTGTTACCCGCTAGGGATGCTTAGTGCGCTCGATCTTTGGTCTTATCAGCCACTACTGCGCCGCCCTTCATCACCCAACGCACATTGTTGATGGCCACGTTGATGTCTGCCAGCGGGTCGCCTTCGACCGCAACCATATCTGCAAAATAGCCGGGAGCGACGGTGCCGAGTTCCTTTTCCTTTCCGAGCAATTCTGCTGCATTAGTCGTTGCAGTGCGCAGGGCCTGCTCCGGCGTCATTCCAGCTTTCACGAACCAGCCGAGCTCTCGCGCGCGTATTCTGGCCGAACATGGTGTAGATGGCATCCGACCCCATCGCGAATTTCACGCCCGCCTTGTGCGCTCTGCGCGCCGTCTCCAGATTGCGCTCAATGAACGCCTTGGTCTTCTCCTGAAAACCGTTCGCATAGCCAATCTTCTGCCAGTTATCCAGGTAATAGCGGTTGTGGTCGATCGTGGGCACATAAAACGTTCCGCGCTTGGCCATTTCCTGAATCGTGGCATCGTCCATGTCCGTGGCGTGCTCCAGCGAATCCGTTCCCGCCCGCACGGCATCGCGCGCCCCATCGGGGCCGTAAGAATGAATCGCGATCTTTTTCCCAAACTGATGTGCCATAGCGACCGCTGCTTTCATTTCCTCAAACGTATATGTCTGAAACCCCGTCACATCATCGTCGGTCCCGGTGGAGGCATACATCTTGATGACATCAGCGCCCGCCGCTATCTGTTGCCGCACGGCCTTCAACACTTCCGGCACACCATCCGCAATCCCTCCCGCGGGAGGATTGATTCCTGGCTTGTAGGGTGTATTCGTGATGTAGAGGCCGTAGCCACACACAAACATGCGCGGCCCGATCATCTCCCCGCGATTGATCAAATCGCGCATGGCGATGTCCATATATTGATCGGCGCCCAAATCTCGGACTGTTGTTACGCCGGCTTCGAGCGTGCGCATTGCGCCTTTGCGGGCCACGAAAACCACATAGCCCGGGTTCACGTTGGCGGTCTGCTTCAGCATGGGCTCGCCGGGCGTCTCGTCCGTGTAGATCGTCATGTGGGTGTGCACGTCAATCAGCCCTGGCAATCCCGTGTACTTCGATAGATCGATCACTTCGGCACCAGCAGGGATCGCCGAGGCGTCTGCCGCCACATTGCGAATCCGGTCGCCCTCAATGATCACAATTGCGTTCGTCCACAGTTTCCCCCGGGCATCCCACAACTTCCCGAACCGCACAGCCTTGACTGGTTTGGCGTTGGATTTCTGTTGCGCGAAAATTCCCGTCACACAGAACGCAGCTAAAACAAGCCCCGGCAAGAATCGCATCGGTTTCATCGCGCCAGCCCCTTCGATTGCGCGCACTTCAGCCACGCAACGCCTGACTTCTAATTCAGTTATCGGTGGAATGCAATCGGGAAGAGGAAAACTTCACTGCTGGCGGCGCGCGGTTGGCGCCGGGGCGATTGTCGCGGTCGAGCTGACGGGCGCCAAGGGCGGCGCCGCGCCCGCTGTCTGCGAGCCCAGCCCCAATTGCTGGAGCGTCTTCGCATCGAGCTTCCCCGTAGGATTCAGCCCGTGCGACCCTTGGAACTTCTTCGTGGCTTCTACCGTCGCGGCATCCCATTTCCCGTTGGGCGTTCCGGTGAACGAGCCGTCTTTCGCAAGCGCCTTCTGGATCTCGGAGATCCGGTCGGGAGCGGGGACCTTCTGCCCCCGCTCCCGCCGATGTGATTTTCTTGAAGACTTCGTCCGGTGTAACGAGGCACGGGACTTTGAAGACGTGGATCTATTAGGTGTCGCGGCTTGCGCCTCGGCGAGCGACGCGCCGGCAAGGAGGCCTGCCGCAAAGAGCAGTGCCAGGGCTGGTTTCATCGACTTGTGCATACGCATACACATGGGTACCGTCCAGTTTTCAGCCGTGATCGCTTCCCTTTTATTGTTGATTGTCCGCCGGCACTTTACCCGACAAATAGAGCGTCAGAATCCTGTCGCTGTCCTGCCGGCGAAGGACCTTGAAAACGACATCCTGGCCCTGCTTCAGCCTGGACACTGCTTTGCGGTAGTCGGAAACGGAATTCACCTGCTCGCGGTTGATTTCCGCGATGACGTCGCCGCGGCCGAATCCCAGATCTTCGGCAAACGACGCCGGGTCGACCTCGGTTACCAGCACGCCCTTTTGCCCTTCCACTCCTACGCGGTGGCCGCGCTCCGGTGTCAGCTCTTCCACGTGCAGCCCGAATTCAGAAGGCGCCGCTTCGCCCGGCTGATCGCCCATTCGGCCAGCCACATTCGGGAACACTCGGGCGCGGTCCTCGACAACAGCCGCGGCCTCGCGCTTCTCGGGCTCGCCCTTCTGGTTCTGGCGAACGTATTCGATCTTGATCTTGCTCCCAATCGGCGCCTGCGCAATGGGATTGACCAGGTCATTCCCAGTCTTCACCGGGCGGCCGTTCACGCTGGTGATCACGTCCCCGCCCTTCAAGCCAGCCTTCTCCGCCGGACTCCCGGGCTGTACACCCTCGATCGCCACACCATACGGCGCGCCCAGCGACTTCAGCGTAATCGGATTGGTCCCCAATTCTTCCTGGAAGCTGACGCCGATGGATCCTCGCGTCACGCGGCCCTGCTTGATAATCTGGTCGTACACGTTGATTGCGGTTGTCGAGGGCAGCGCAAAGCCGACTCCTTCATAACCGCGGCTGCCCGTAATGATCGCGGTATTGATGCCGATCACTTCACCGGCGAGGTCGACCAGCGGTCCACCCGAATTTCCAGGATTAATTGCCGCATCGGTCTGCAAGAATCTCTGGAACTGTTGCCCGATTCCTCCGCGGTCCTTTGCGCTGATGATTCCGGCGGTCACCGTGGCTTGCAACCCGAAGGGACTGCCAATCGCAAGCACCCAGTCCCCAACCTGCACGCCGTCCGAATTTCCGAGCTTGGCGATGGGCAGTTCCTTGTTCGCATCGATCTTGATCACCGCGAGGTCCGTGTCTTCATCCACACCGACGACCTTAGCCGTGTACCTCGTCGTGTCCCCATTCAGCTGCACTTGGATTTTCGTGGCCTGTTCCACAACGTGGTTGTTGGTCAAGATGTATCCGCGTTTATCCACGATCACGCCTGAACCCAGGCTGCGTTCCGCCTGCGGTGGCGTGTTCTGCCGCCCGTCAAAGAACCGGTCGAAGAAATCCTGCATGGGATCGTCCTGGTCGTAAGGCTGCGCGCGGCGCTTCTTTGATTGCCGGCGCTCCAGGACCTGCGTGGTCGCGATGTTCACAACCGCGGGCTCCACTTTATTAACAATCGCCGCAAACGAACTGGAAGAGGGGATGGGATCCGGCACCGTCAGCGCCGTCGCTGATGTCCCAGGAAATGCAAAACTCTTCATCGCCGAGACGCGCCCGGAAACAACCGACCCAATCAGAATCCCCACGGCCAGTGTGAACGCCACAAACACAGAGGCGAGCACCTTGCGTTGGCGCGCCCAGTTCAATAATTCCTTAACCTGCTCACCCATGTCCGTTGCTCCTCTGTGACTGGCCCCACAGCCCTGTTCGCGCCAAGTGACCGTGCTTCACCGTTTCCCGCTTGCCCCCAGCTTCTTGGGGTTCCGGTCGCGGCCCTGCCCCAGAAGTATAACACCGCTACTTCCATGAGGTTGCCACATCTTAGCGATGCGCCGCAGCAATAACTGTCCCAATGGCCGGGTGCCTGCCGAATTTTGCTCCCTACTGTTGGACGCACGAAACCCTAAATTTGTTGTCAAAGCTGAAATACGGGAGCCGGGAGACTGGCGTAACCGCTGGGTAGTCAAGGATTAAGCTGCGGAACTAAACGGATTAGTTAGGAAGTTCTGTTAACACCTGACTCTTACTTTGCGTCTGGATGTTAGACGGGACACGGACTGACGCAGACTGTTGACCGCTTCGCGGTCACACGCAAAATCGATGGTTTGAACGTGGGCTACACCATTGACTTTCGAAGCGCAGGCATGGAACGTCAGGCTGTGACTGCTTGGGGCGTAACCGAACCGCGCGACGATGACTCGCTTGTGAGCGCCGCCCGCGAGGGCGACCGCGCCGCTTTCGGCCGTCTCTACGACCGCTACGCTCGCATGGTCCATGGCATCCTGCTGTCTCGCGTTCCACCGCGTGAAGTCGATGACCTCGTCCAGGAAGTCTTCCTTTTGGCGCTGCGCCAACTCCATGCCCTGCGCGACATTTCTCGTTTTGGAGCTTGGCTGGCCACCATCACACGAAATCGCGCCAATGACTACTTTAGGAGGGCTATTCCGGATGGGAAACTTACTGAACCAGTTTCGGAAAACCAAGCCGAAAGCAGGACCAGCAATCACGCCGCCGAGCAGGAGGCGGCCATGATTCTCGCCGTGGTCCGCGACCTTCCGGAGCCTTATCGCGAGCCGCTCATCCTGCGTTTGGTGGAGGGGATGACGGGCCCTGAAATCGCAGCGCGTACGGGGCTGACGCACGGTTCGGTGCGCGTCAACCTATGCCGCGGTATGCAGATGCTTCGCGAGAAGCTGGGAGAAACGGTGAGAGGCGCATCATGAGTAAAAGGAATGCTCCATGAAAGACGATTATTTGTGGGACGGCTCGGGAGAGCCTGATCCGCAAGTTCAAAAACTCGAAACTGTGCTGGGGCGCTATCGCCACAATCAACCTGCACCTGCTTTCGATCAGGTCGCAGAAATCCGCCCCGTGAAGCGTCCCTGGCGCTTTCTGAACCTCCGCCTGTCAATGCAGCTCGGAGCGGTCGCGGCATGCCTCGTCGTTTCCGTCGCGCTGTACTTTTATCTTCGTCCGCCAACAGTGGATGATCGGGGCCCATCCTGGGAAGTGGCTCGTCTGGCAGGAGCGCCGCGAATCGGACTGAAAGCCGTTGGCGCGAATGCGGGGACTGGCAAGCTTAGCGTTGGGCAGACACTCGTGACCGACAGTTCGTCCCGGGCAAACATCACGCTCAATGAAACCGGGACCATTGACGTCGACGCGGGCTCGCGAATCCGGGTCGTCCAGAGCGGTCGCGGCCGGAAGCGGCTCTCGCTCGAGCGCGGAACGATTCACGCCACCATCTGGGCGCCGCCGGGCGAATTTGTCGTGGATACGCCTTCCGCTGTCGCTGTGGACCTAGGATGCGTTTACACCCTGCAGGTAGACGATTCTGGCGTGGGCCTCCTGCGCACCACTCTCGGCTGGGTCGGCTTCAAGCTCAACGGCCACGAATCCTTCATCCCCGCAGGCGCCGTCTGCGCCACGCGCCCAAAGATCGGTCCGGGCACACCGTATTTTGAAGATGCTTCCGCTTCGTTCCGCGAAGCCTTGTCTCGATTTGACTTTGGCGTGAACACGCCGGCAGAGCGCAACGCCTTGCTTGGGATCCTCCTCGTTGACGCCCGCAAGAAAGACGCGCTCACGCTTTGGCACCTGCTCTCCCGCGTCAGCGATGTGGAACGCCCTGGCCTCTATGATCGCCTCGCCGCGCTCGCTCCACCTCCTGCAGGCGTAACTCGCGAAGGCATCCTGCGCCTGGATCGGCAGATGCTGGACTCTTGGTGGAACGCACTCGGCTTCGGGGACGTTTTCGTGTGGCGCACCTTCGAGCACAACTGGTCCGATCCCCCACCGAAGGCCAAGTAAATTATTCGATCCGCAACTCATAGACTGCGAACCCGGCGGGTAATCGCTGTTGTTAACAGCTCTCCAATTTGGGGCGTCTTGTCTCCTGAAGGTCGAAACGATTCGAAAGGAGACTCGAAAACTAATGACATTCAAACGGATTCGCTTACCTCGGTTCGCCATTGCGCTCGCGGCGGCCGTGCTGTGTTTCGCAAGCGTCGCTCAGGCCGGCCCGCCGCTCATTTGCCACGCCATTGAGATCGGACAGGCAGAGTCCTTGCCGTGGATCAGTCACAACTGGAACCTCAGCGGCAGCGAGAATTACGACACGAAGTACCTCGTCCGGGACACGCTCGAAATTCTCGC